>CAYTHG010000054.1:0-14871 GCA_964437525.1 uncultured Myxococcales bacterium
AATTCTCCCCTGTATTTCTTCCGGAATGCCCGGCCCACTGTCGGCGACTCCGATCTTGATAGTGTCTTCCGTATCCTCAGTCCAGACCTCGATCTTCTGCCCCGGCTTACTGACTTCTTTTGCATTTTTGAGTAAGTTCAAAAATGCTTGGGTAATCAGGTTTTTATCGAGTTCGGTGAATAATTTTTCTTGTTTGGGTTTGAACTCGCAGGATATGCCCATCTGGGTGAACTCGGGTTCCAGAAAATGTATCAGCTCTTCGAGGCTGCGATTGAGTTCTGTATGTTGCTTCTCCGGCTTCGGCATACGCGCGTATTTGAGGTACTCATCGGTGATGTCTCTTAAGCGCTCTATTTGACTGATGATGCTCGTTATCAGGCTGGCAGATTCTTCACGGTTCATTTCTGGAGATGAAATTTCTTCGGCAAGCATTTCCGTGTTCAAGCTGATTGATGATAGCGGGTTGCGTATCTCATGGGTAATTCTGGCGGCCATCTGGCCTATTGCTGCCATTCTCTCCGCCATATTGAGGCGTTCTTTCATGTCGAGTTCTTCGGTGACATCCTCACCTAGAATCAGCATCCCGCGTAGCTGCTCGTTTTCTAAGAAAGGTACCGCAGTAAAGCTGATGCGCCGTTCTTCGCCGTCTGTGTCCTTCATGGAGATTGCGTGGCGCGAGAAGGGCAGTTTGTCTTTCAATACACGTTCGAAATCGAGCTTGTCGGCAAGCGTGTTGTTTCCAACCGGCAACTCTCCTACAGGGTGGCCGAGATGCTTATCCAGTGTGTCACCCCATAGCTTGCGGGCACGTGGGTTGACTGTTGTAAGGCGCCCTTTGGTATCGGTGACCAGTACGCAGGACCACAGGTTTTTGATGATGTTTTCGTAATGGAGCTTGAGATTGTTCAGGTCTGCCGCTTTGTTGGCCAATTCGTCTCTTTGAGATACAAGCACACGGTCGCGTTCGGCAAGGGAGGTCCGCATTTTGTCGAACTCTTCGGCCAGTCGCCCCAACTCGTCGCCCGATTTTATGCCGATCCGACCATTGTATTCACCGTGAGCGATCTTAACTGCGGCCTCCGTCAAGCGCCGTAGGGGTTTGAGTTGAAAGGCTGAGATTGTGGTAAGCGCTATTCCTATCAATAAAGCCGATAGTGTTAGCAGAATATAGGCCCATTGCGCTCTGTCTGATTGAGCTTCTACCCATAGAATGTTTCTTGATATTTCGTCATCAAGATAGAGCATCAGAACTTTTATGGCTCGCATCAGGTTGCGTTCGACCACCCTCAGGCGAGTTTCAATGTTCCGGATCTCCTGCTTATTTTCATCTTCGTCGGGCAATGCCAGCAGTTTGTCTACTTCTTCTGAGTAGAGTTCCTGTTTTATTCTGATGGCTAAAAGGTGTTCTTTGGATTTTTCGAAAAAAACTCTTTCCCGTTTATCGCCTGTAACCAATAGCATTTTGTTGCAGTGAGCAATTCCCTGGACGATGTTCTGGCGGGCGACTTTGGGATAATGCGTTCCAAGCATTTTGATGAGGACTTGTCTTACTCTTGCGTCTTTGGCCTCACGTACTCTCGATACCGCACTCTGGTGGTTTTTTTGTGCTATCTCTATTTGAGCGGCCATGCTTGTCAAGGGCAGGTAGCCTTCGTTTATGCGGTATAAAGCCTTGGTAGTGCTGGCCATGCGCAGATTCCCAAAATAGGAAACACCGGCGAACATTGCCAGACAAATGGCAAAAAGAAGGACTGTTTTGGTAACTATGGATATGCGCATATTCAAAACTTGTCTATTTCTATGAAATGATGTTAACATATCAAAGTAAAGTCAATGCCGCAATAAGGGTTAGGCTTGGCTGTGCGAACAACCACAATAGAGTGCAAATTCAACAAAGAAATATTGACACCTAATTGGAAATTGGATAGTGTTGGGCAAAACTACTTTCAGTAGACGGGGTTTTGTCTTTATAAAAAAGATTTATATACTTCACATAGACAGATAGGAGGGTTCAAAATGGAGAAGCGGAAACTGGCATTGAGTGGAACCATTTTCTTGGTTGCTTCACTGCTTTTTGCATTCGGCTTGGTATTGACTAGTTGCGGTGAACCGGATCCTCCCCCTCCGCAACCCGAGTGTGACGACGATCTTGATTGTCCTGCTGAAAAACTTTGCCAGTCCGGACGCTGTGTCAATAGGGCTCCTAAAGAGCCGCCTCCCGAGTGTTACTCGAACGGCGACTGCCCGGATAATAAAGTCTGCGTCTCCGGTAAATGCAAGATCGAATGCGAATCGGATACCGATTGTGTCGGCGGCAAGGTCTGTGACAGTAACCGTTGCATCGAGGTTGCCTGTGAAGTTCAGACTGTATACTTCGACTTTGACCAGTATTATTTGACAAGCGAAGCTCAGTCCACTCTGCGCGAAAATGCCGACTGTCTGAAGAAGAAAAAAGTCAGCAAGGTTGTTGTAGAAGGTCACTGCGATGAACGCGGTACCGCCGAATACAATCTCTCCCTTGGTCAGAAGCGCGCTCAGGCCGTTCGTGACTTCTTGGTAGATCTCGGAATCGACTCCACCGGCGTTAAGATTTTATCTTACGGTGAGGAACGTCCGGCAGAATATGGCCATGATGAAGACGCATGGACCAAGAACCGTCGTTCGGAGACCAAGATCGACTAATATAAGTACTTCGATTGGGTTTTCATACTCCCCCTCACCGTCAGGAGAGGGGGAGTTTTATTACGAGGTGAGGATATGTGTAGCCACCGCGTATTGTGGGCTTTGTCGGTCGCTATGTCTCTTTTGCTTATGCCTTCCTGCATTATGACTAAGGATGAAGGTGAGCAAATGAAGCAGGAAATGTTGACGACCAATGCCCAGCTGGATAGCCTGGAAAAAGATTATCAATTCAAAAGCGGCGATCTTGATGAGCGCTTTGTCGAGATGAAGCGCGAATTGGAGCAGCTTAAAAAACACTCCCAGCTAACTACTGCTACCGACCATGTAGAATTGGATCGCATACGGCGCGATATTCTCATGCTGACCGGTATGATAGAAAATCAAGGCTTTGAGGCTCAGCAGGAAATGCTCAAGGTCAAGGACATACTCGAAGACCTCAAGCAGCGTGTGAACATTGTCGAAGCCAAACTCGGCATTTCCGATTCAAAAAAATCCAAGGACAAGGGTAAGACGAAGATAAAAGGGGGAGCAGCTACTTCACCCTCTGCCGTTTCGGATGACCCTAAATCTCTGTACCGTCAGGCTCGTAAGCTTTTGAAGGAGAAATCCACCATAGAGAGCCGACGCATGTTCGCTCTTTTCCTGACAAAGTATCCCAAGCACAGGCTGGCGGATGATTCGCAATACTGGATCGGCGAAAGCTATCTGCGCGAGAAGAACTTCCATCAGGCGGTTATGGAGTTCCAGAAGGTTTTGGACAAGTACAAAAAAACAGGTGACATGCAGGCTCCGGCATTGACCAAGATGGGAGATTGCTTCCGTATGCTGGGAATGTTTTCGGATGCCAAGCTTTTCTATGAAGAGGCTATTTCTCAATATTCGAAGAGCAGATCCGCCGAGCGTGCCCGCAAAGCCTTGAAAAAAATGAAATAACCTAGCTTCTTTGGGAGTTTTGATATGTGCGCAAAGAAAAAAGAGCCTGTATTTCAGGATATCATTGAAGGACTCGAAGAAATCGTCTCGAAAATGGAGACTGGCGAGTTGAGCCTTGAAGATTCATTGACAGCCTTTAAAGAAGGCGTGGAATTGGTGAAAAAAGGTTCAAAGCAGCTTGACGAGGTTGAACAGCAGGTTTCGATTCTGATGAAAGACGTAGACGGCAAAGACATCGAGATGCCCTTTGAAGACGAAGAAGAATAAACTACGGTTGTAAGTTCGCCCCTTTCCAAGAAGTAAATGAAAGCTTGCCAGATGGCCTCCGGTAAAAAGAAAAACAAAATGCGCCTGGATCAACTGTTGGTCGAGCGCGGTTTGGTAGAGAGCAGACAAAAAGGCCAGGCTTTGATAATGTGCGGTCTTGTTATCGTCAACGAGCAGGCAGTCACCAAGGTCGGGCAGCCGGTTGAAATTGAGTCCACAATAAGAATCAAAGGCAGCGACAACCCCTATGTTTCGCGTGGGGGATTGAAGATCGAAGGAGCGCTGAAGCATTTTGAGATCGATCCCTCCGGTTTTGTGTGTCTTGATGTAGGTTCCAGTACGGGCGGCTTTACCGACTGCCTTCTGCAAAAGGGCGCTGTCAAAGTATACGCTCTTGATGTGGGAACGAACCAGCTTGCCTGGAAATTGAGGCAGGACGAGCGGGTTGTCTGCTGGGAACAAAAGCACATAAAAGAGTTGAAGCCCGAAGAAATCGTGGAAAATATTGATTTGATAGTGATAGACGTATCTTTCATTTCTTTGACGAGGGTAATTCCTTATCTCGTTCCGTTCCTTGAAAAAGGCGCTCAGATGCTGGCGATGGTCAAGCCTCAATTTGAGGTCGGCAAGGGCGAAGTCGGCAAGGGCGGAGTTGTCCGAGAAGAAGAAAAACAACTTGCGGCCGTCAAGAATATAGCCGAGTTTGTGCAGAACGAAGGTTTCAAGGTCATCGACCCCTGCAAAGCACCTATCAAAGGTCCAAGTGGCAATCAAGAGTATTTTTTGCTTGCTGGCGGCAAATTGGACTCCGTAGAATAAATCCTTCCGAATATTTCAATTAATTTAAAAATCCTGACATAATTGTCGTTGTGATGTGTCTTGATTTGTTTCCTTTTACCTGTTGTTGCCGAAATAATCAATAATATCAAGGTGCGTTGTTTGGCAAACAATTTGCATGTTATATCTTTGTATATTCAACATTCCGTTCGAATTTAGTAAATCGAGGCATGAGGGTCATAATGGGGAGTGTGACATTTATTGCAGCACGATTTCAGGTTTCCTTTCCTAATTGTATCCGGGAAAATTGTGTTCGAGCATTCGCAGGCCGGTTGTCAGGATTTGTGTACCCGTGTTTATAGATAATGAATCGACTCTTTTATTGGGGAAATTTTGAGGAGAGTTTGAAAGGAGAGGCAAATGAGGACGAAATATTTGGGGGTATTTATTGGAGTTCTGTTGCTTGTGGTGTTGTGGGCAGGCTGTTCTGGCAGTGATGAAGATCAAGGTTTGGCAGACGGCGATGGAGATCAATTGCAGGAGGAAGGTACGACTTTGGACTCTGGTGTGAAAGAATGGGAAAGCGCGCCTTTTGATGCACCGGGAGCCGAAGGAGAAGGTGAAGGCGAGGGGGAGCAAGACGAATCTGATCCGGGCACTGGCCTTGCCGATGGCGACAAGGGCACTGACAATGGTGGCGAGGGCGAGGGCGAGGGCGAAGGCGAGGGTGAAGAAAAAGGATGCCCCGAGTACGAGCCTTGTGTGGACGAAGTGGCCTGGTGTTCGGAAGACGGCGCGACCTTGCTTGTCTGTACCGAGATTGAAGACCCGCAGTACTCCGGTTGCATGATGCCTTATGGTGAAGAAGAAACATGCGAAGGTGGAACCGAATGCATTGAGCCGGACGGTGATGCCGCTTGTATGCCGGTAGAAGAAGAAGCGTCCGAAAAACTGATGGCTTGCCCCGAGAATCGTGAGCCTCTGGTGCTTTACATGTCCAACGACGATTCCAACTCGCAGTCTTCTCCGGTACTTGTCAGGTATCTGGTAGCTCAAAACTATATCGTTTATCCAAGACACGTCAGGATTCACGAATTTTTGAACTACTACGATCTCAGCTACGATAATCCGACAGATAAGCCTGTCAAGGTAGGCTTGCAGATGCGCCGTGTTGACGAAGACAGTTCCGACTTCGTTTTGATGCTTTATGCTCAGGGACGAAAAGTAACTGCCGCCGAACGCAGGCCCATCAATATCGTCTTCTCGCTGGATACATCCGGTTCGATGTCGGGAGCTCCTATCGAATTGACCCGCAAGATTCTGATAGAAATCGCCGCCATTCTGGACGAGGGCGATGTTATTTCCATTGTCGAATGGAGCAACCAACAAAAAGTAATTATGGATTCCTACAACATTCAGGAACCCAACGATCCTGTTTTCCTGCAAGTAGCACAAAACCTGGGAACTGGCGGTTCCACGGATCTGCACAGCGGTCTGGTGCGAGCTTACGAACTTGCCCGCAAGAATTTCCAGCAGGATAGAATCAATCGGGTAGTGCTGATCTCCGATGGTGGAGCCAATACCGGCGTAACCGATATCGAGTTGATTGCCCGTGAAGCCGAAGACTCAAACGGCGAAGGAATTTACATGGCGGGAATAGGTGTGGATGAAAGTGCTGCGAGTTATGGTGAAGAGCTTATGAACAAGGTCACCGATGCCGGAAAGGGCGCTTACCTGTTCATTGACAGCGAAGACGAAGCTCACCGTATGTTCGGGAACGCCGAGCGCTTCCTCGCCAATATGGAAGTCGTGGCTCGCGATGTTCAGATGGAATTGACACTGCCCTGGTATTTCGGAATGAAGGAATTCCACGGTGAAGAATATTCCACCAACCCCGAAGAGGTCGAGCCCCAGCATTTGGCGCCCAACGACGCCATGAGCTATCACCAGATTATTCAGGCCTGCGATCCTTCGCTGGTTATGCAGGAACACAACATCAAAGCCAAGGCAACCTACAGAGATCCTGTCGGACGCAGCGAGATGAGCGACGAGATCGAAATCAGCATAGGGGACGTGGTTCGTGCCGATGCTGGTAATTTGCGTAAAGCGGATGTCATTGTGGCTTATGCCCAGAGCTTCATAATTCTCGGTAATCTCTACCAAGCCGATGAGCAGCAGGATGCTTGGGAATTGTCTGTGAGAATCGCTGACTGGTTGCAGCAGACGTCCGAAGAAATGGATGACAACGAAGTCGAACAGATGGCAGACGTAATGAAACAGTATTCCGAAACGCTTGAAAGTCTTGCTGGAAAAGGCTATATTTCTCCTTACTGAGATTTCAAACTCAATCTGAAAAAGCCCCCCTTGGATTTAAAGGGGGGCTTTTTCGTATGCTTTTATTATTAGCGTTTGCGTTTGTCCGCACATATGAGGTATCAATTTAGTACTTGAGAACGGGAATATACCTATGGAGGAAGTTAAATGAGGCGCACCAGTATTGCCTTTCTGTTTGTCCTGATGTTTTCCATTGCAGTGCAAGCTTGCGGTTCGGATTCCGATGATGCTAACGGGAATCCGGCAGATGGCGACACCGATTCCAGCGATGGAGATATGGAAGCGCTTGAGAACGAAGATGAAGATGGCGATTTTGAGCAGGCTCCAGACTGCAATAGCTATTTTATCTCGACGAGGGAAAATGGGCTTGCCTTGGCGAACGCCTGCGGCGATAGCTTGATTGAATTGTCTCCCAGTATAAAAGTCGATGGCGAGTGGCTCGACTCCGAAGGTTGCGATCCTAAAAGCGGTCAATGCGGATTCTCGATGCAAAGCGGGGGAAGCGAATACAAGCTTACCTTTGCAATGACTGAAGTGGAAAGCACAAAAATTGAAGGCATGAAGATCGAAGCCGAGGTAAGCGGAACGCTTCAGGCTGTAGCATTTGAAGGCAAGCTCGATATAGAAGGCGCTCGCGCCTGGTTGTCAAACGGTTTCCAGTCCTGGTCGCAGTCGGGAGTGCTACAGATTATGGGTGAGCCCGCCGAAGAAGACGTGCGAAAAGAACTGGACAAGATGGGCGATACCGAGACCATGAGAGAAGGTAAGGAATTCTCGTGGTGGTATAGCTACGTCGGAGGCGGCGAGATGTCACTGGTCTCCGGTATCCTGAGTACGCACACTTTCAAATCTTGGATACAGGTTTACAAGCGCGATGGCGATGTTTATCTGCGTTTGGTAATGGGCGATACAGGCGAGAATATAGCGATGGCCTCAGGCGATGAGGTGGCGCTCGAAGACTGGTATATAAACGCCGGTACGAATATTCACGCCATGCTTGAAGAATACGGCAAGGCGATTCCTTCGCGCCGCCATGAGGTTAAAGTCGAGGCCGATAGCGGCTGGAATAGCTGGTATGATTTGTGGGCAGGAGTCTCCGAGCAGGACGTGCGCGAGAATGCGCCTTTAGCCAAGCAGGTTTTGGAAGACAAAATTCCCGAGGGCGCCAAGATTCGCATTGTTGTCGACGATGGCTGGCAGCAGGGCTGGGGCGATTGGTACACCAACGAAAAATTCCCGTCGGGCTTAGACGGCTTGGCGGCTGATTTGAAAGCCGACGGCTTTGAAGTCGGCGTCTGGCTCGCTCCTTTGCTGGTGCATGAGAGCAGCCAGCTTGTGGTCGATCATCCCGACTGGTTTGTTCAGGGGACGACATGGCGGCATATCTCAAACGGTAAGATGTTTATCTTAGACCCGACAGTGCCGGAAGCCTACGAGCATCTAAAAAGCACCATCGCCCGCATAGCCGGATGGGGTATGGACTTCTTGAAGATAGACTTCCTTTTCTCTGGCACTTTCAACGGCACGCGCGCTCAAGACGTGACCGGGATGCAGGCTTATCATCTGGCTATGCAGGCTATCAGGGAAGGCGCTGGCGAGGATACGATTCTTCTGGCTGTGGGCGCACCCGGACAGCCGAGCTTCCCATATGTGGACGCCTGGAGGCTGGGATCGGATATCGCTTTCGAGACAGGCAGCGCCTCGTGGCTGTTTATGAACAATCAAGCCCGTAGCGTTGCAGCCCATTATCCGCTTTGTTATGCGACTCTGTGCGATGCCGATCCCGTGCTGCTGCGCGACTTGCCGATAAACGAAGTGTCGGTCGGCGGTTGGATCGTGGCCTTTGCTGCCGGTGCGCTGTTTTTGTCAGACGATCTTCGCAATGTCGATGAAGAACGGTGGGATTGGGGCTTCGATGAGTCCAAGGCCGCACTATCTGTGGGCGCCGTGCCATCGCTGCCGCAGGATCTTTTCCCGGAGGACGCGCCGGAAGAGCTTGCTAACTTGGTTTCAGTCGATGCCGCACTCGGCATCAACAAGCACATCTGGCCGCGTTTGTGGGAAACTCCAGACGGCAGGCGCATCTACGTGAATTATTCCGAAGATGCAACCGAGTTTGAGTCGCTTTCTATCCCAGCGAGAACGGCAGTAGAACTTCCCTGACAGAAATAAATACCAATAAACAAAACTCAGCGTTCTTTTGTGCTGAAATATTTGGCTTGCGGGTGGTGTACGAATATCGCCGAGCTTGATTCCTCGGGTATCATCAGGAAAGCTTCAGACAGCTTGACGCCTATTCTCTCAGGAGCGAGCGCTTTGAAAAGCTTCTGCTGGTCTGCCAGATCGGGCCAGGAGCCGTAGCCGGGAGAGAAGCGCTTGCCGCGCTCCGCCGGAATTTGCAGCTCTTGTCTGATTCGCGCCGATACCCACTCGGCTGTGGCTTCGGTACATTGAGCCACCAAGCCGCGCAGGTGCATAGCCCGGCGGTATTGGCCTTCTTCCATATCCTGAGCTGGCTGTTTCGAAGCGCTGCCTTGGACGCTGACCAACTGGAAGGCGCAGGTGTCCTTTTGCGGTGCTGTTGCAAAATAGTCGGCGATGCAAAGCTCGTCCAGTTCTTTCTGGCGTGGGAAATCAAGCTCGAACAAAAGTTCGTCGTCTTTGTCGGGATTGTAAACCGACAGCTTGTCGCCGTTTTTGCAACAGGGGAAATATCCGTAGACAGCGCGCGCTGTAAGGCTTTGCTGCTCAATGACTTCTTGTTTGAGAGATTCCAGTAGAGGCTTGAATTCCTGTTCGACGCGCTGTCTGTATTCATCCGATGAAATGCCCTTCAAACCCCAGTGCAGGCGGAAGAGCGCTTGCTCGTTCAAAAGCTCGAAGACTTCTTCAAGTGGGATGTCTTCGATAAGGGCGGTTCCGAAATTCGGCGGCTTGGGAATGCTGTCGAGCTTATCCGGTCTGGGGGCGGGGCTTGTGCGTTGAGGCTTGGTGCTTTCTTTCTTTTCCAGAAGTCGCAATGCCTCACCTTGCACGCTTTTAAAAAGCTCGCCCTTTGATGTCGTATCGGAAAGCCGGTCCATGATCTGCAAACCTTCGAAGACATCCTTGGCGTAAAATACTCCACCGGGGTAAAGCGATTTGGATTCGGTTACGTTGATCCTTGCGCCGAACTGTCTGTTGATGGCAGCGCCGCCGATGATGACGGGGATATTCAATCCCTGCCGTTCCAGTTCTTCGACGCACAACTGCATCTGTTTTGAAGTCGAAACCAGCAGGGCCGAAAGGCCGATGGCGTCGGCTTTGTGTTCTATCGCCTTCTCCACAATGGTTTTGACTTTGACCTGCTTGCCGAGGTCGAAGACATCGTAGCCGTTGTTGGAGAAAATGGTGGCCGCGAGATTTTTGCCGATGTCGTGTACGTCGCCGTATACGGTTGCGAGTACGATTTTGCCGCGCGTGGCAAGGTCTTCAGTCTGCATATGGGGCTTGAGGTGATCGAGCGCCTGTTTCATTACTTCGGCGGATTGCAGTACGAATGGCAATATCAATTCGCCGGTGCCGAACTTGTCGCCGACTTCCTTCATGGCGGGCAGTAATAATTCGTTTATTATCTTGACCGGCTTTCTGGTCTTTATTTCCTCTTCCAAAAGAGTTTGCAAACCGTCACGGCGGTGTTCGAGGATGCGCTTGTAGATTTTTTGTGAAACCGACAATCCGCTTTCGTCTGCGTCGGGCTTGCCTTTGGTGTTTTGAGATTGTCTGCCTTCGAAGTATTCGATGAATTCCGGCAGGGCGTCGTTGCTGCGGTTGAAAATCAAGTTGTCCGCCAGTTCGCGTTCTTTTGCATCTATCTCGGCAAAAGGAATCAGCGCCGCAGGATTGACCATCGCCCAGGATAGCCCGGCAGTCACGGTGTGATGCAGGAAAACGCTGTTTAAGACCTTGCGGGCCGGGGGGGTGAGGCCGAAGGATACATTGGAGACGCCGAGGCTTGTCAGTATGCCGGGATGTTTTTCGTTTAAAAGTTTGATGCCCTTGATAGTTTCGGCAGCCGAGTTTCTGTATTTTTCTTCGCCGCTCGCAAGCGTGAATGTCAAAAGGTCGAAGATGAAACTTTCGCGCGGAAGTCCGTATTCTTCGAGAGCTATTCTCAGAATGTTTTCTGCAATCTCAAGTTTGCGCTCTGCCGAAATCGCCATGCCTTCGTCATCGACAGTCAAGGCCACCACCGCCGAGCCGTACTTGCGGGCCAGCGCAAGGATGGGGTCGAGTCTGTCCTGACGGTTTTCGAGGCTGATTGAGTTTAGGACGCAACGACCAGGGAAGTGCAGCAGGGCGTGTGCCATAACCTGCGGGTCGGTGGTGTCTATCAAAAGCGGCGCGTCGATTATGCCGCGCAGTCTTTTGATGATGGCTTCCATCTGTCCGGTTTCATCGGCATCTTCGCTCAATACGACGCAAAGGTCCAGCAGTCGAGCGCCTCCGCGTAACTGGCGCAAAGCCAGGTCTTCGGCGTCCTGGTATCGCTTTTCCAAAACCAGTTTCTTGAAATCGCGGCTGCCCTGAGTGTTCATGCGTTCGCCCACCAGCAAGGGGCGCGGTTCCTGATGCATTGAGACGGCATTTAACGAGGAAGACAAAAGATGTCGAGCCGCTGCCGGTTTTTGCGGGGCGGGGTGTGTACCTAATTTCTTTGCAAGCTCGCGCAGGTGTTCGGGCGATGTGCCGCAGCAGCCGCCGACGATGTTGACCTTGTAGCGTTTGGCAAAATCGACCAGCTTCTCCGCGAATATTTCCGGGCCGAGCGGGTAGGTGGCTACGCCATCTAGGTTTATGGGCATTCCGGCGTTTGGAACTATGGATGTGTAGATGCCGGCAAGTTCCGAAAGCGTTTCGGCTTGCGGGCGCATTTCATCCGGGCCGGTCGAGCAGTTCATGCCTACACCGTCGGCACCGCAGGACCACAGTGTAGTGATGACCGCTTCCATGCTGGTGCCCAAAAGCATGTGGCCGTTCTCATCGAAAGTCGCTTGACAGAATACGGGGATGTATTTGTCGCTGGCTTCGGCTGCTTTTTTTGCGCCGAAAAGAGCGCTACGTATTTCCAGGATGTCCTGTCCGGTTTCTATCAACAGATAATCCACGCCACCTTTGATAAGTGCCGCCGATTGTTCGCAGTAGATGTCTTCAAGCTCAGAAGGGCTGATGTTTCCCAGTTGCGGATCGGAGGAAGAGGGCAGCAGTCCGGTCGGGCCCATGGAGCCTGCCACAAAGCGCGGCTTGCCGTCTAGTTTCTCGAAGCTGTCGCAGGCTTGGCGGGCTAACCGGGCGGCGCTGACGTTTATTTCTTCCAGATGTTCGACCAGCTCGTACTCGGCCAGTTTTATCCTGTTGCCGCCGAAGGTATTGGTTTCTACGATATCGCATCCGGCTTCGAGGTACAGTTCATGTACGCGGCGAATGCCGTCGGGGTTGCTGATAACCAGAAAGTCGGGGACGCTCGGGCAGTGTCCGTCGGCGCAGGCGCTGGTATCGGCTTGTTCGTATATGCCGAGCTTTTCTATCATGGTGCCCATGGCGCCATCCAGTATCAGGACTCTTTTATTCAGTTCTTGAACAAACCGTGATTCGGTTTTATTTGCCGTCATTGATTCCTCGTATAAAAATAAAATTGAAAACGATCAGGCGCTTTCATCTTTTCGGTTGGATTCTTTAGATATTTCGCCATAAAGTTCAAGGCAGGCGTCAAAGACCTTGTCAGGTCCGAGAGCTTCCAGGCATTCGCAGCGGGCGTCTTCGCGGTTGCGACGCTTCCAGCATTTGCGGTTGCAATCAGGCTTGTGCTGCACAACGCGATTCGGTTCCCAGTAGGGGCCGAAGATCTCGGGGTCGGTCGGGCCGTAGATTCCGACGACCGGTGTACCCATTGCTGCTGCAAGATGCAAGGGGCCGGTGTCGCAGCCGACAGCGAAGGCGGCATGTTTGCTTAGCTCTGCCAAAGCCTTGACCATGAACAAAGGTGTCACTTTGATATCTGCGCCGCTGGCATGGGCGATTTTGTCTGCGAATTCTTTCTGTTCCAGGTCCTGCACGATCAAAGGCGTCAAGCCCATTTCTTTTTTGATTCTTCTTGCTGTCTCTGCATAGCCTTCTATGCTCCACTGCTTTATTTTCTTTCGGGAAGTCGGGAAAATAAGCACATATTTTTTATGAGCGATTCCGTTCTTGATCAAATATGTCTCGATTTCCTTTTTTGCCTCATCCGGCACAGGCAATTCCATTCGTTCTGGTTTTGCCTCTATTCCCATCATCTTCAGCATTTCGACGTGCTTTTCGATGACGTGCATTTTTTGTTTGGGGGCTTTTTTTGTCCAGTTCTGGAAAAGTCTGTTGCCTTCGCGCCAACTCCTGAAAGCCAGCCTGCGCCTTGTGCCGGAAGCTGATGCAAAAAGTCCTGATCTGAACAGGCCGTGGAAATCGAGACTGCCGGAGAATTTCTTACTTCTCAAAAGCTTGATAAAGCTCCAGATGATACCTATGGCGCTCCAGAAAGTCGTCAGTGCTTTGAGTTTCTTCGATGTGTTTTTTCTGTCGAAAGGCAAAGCTTCCTTCAGGCCGGGCAGATCTTCGATCATTTCTTGATATTGCTCATCTACCACCCAGTAAATGCGTGTGAAATGCAGGTTTTCGCGCAGGGCTTTGTATGCCGGGAGAACGTGCAGGATGTCGCCCAATGAGCTTAAGCGCATTATCAAAAGACTGTGGGGATCGTAATTTGGAAAAGGCTTTCTCATAAGCCGTGCCTCTATGCTAAATGATTGACAGGAGCATACTGAAACAACTATATAATCCCGACATTTGATTTAAAGTCAAGTTGGCTGTGGACCGCCAGAGTTTTTTGATTATACTGTTCTGGCTATAAACGAAAGTTCAGTCGTAGAAATTACCAATATTTGCGAGAGTTTTTCATGCCTGAGTCGAAAACGTCGAGAAATATGCCCTACCTGGCCTATATGGCTGTATTCCTTATGCCAATTTTAGCTGCCGATAACTTCCCGGTCTTTACCACGGGTAACAGCGGTGTCTTTGTATGGGAAATACTGGTTATGCTTTTATGGGGCTGGGTTGCCATTACCAGGCCGGGAACTGTCGCTATCGTACTAAGGAATCGCCCCGTGTGGTTTGTGGGCGCTTTTGTGCTGTGGTTAATGGTCAGCCTTTTGTGGGCCTCGGTTTTTCATGCAACGCTTTTTGAAGTCATGCGCTGGTTTACAGCTTTTCTCCTTTTTATGACGATCATGCAGACCAAGCCGGACAAAGACACTCAAAAAAAGCTTCTCGCTGTCTTGTTCGCTGGAGTAACGCTCGTTGCAGTCTATGCGATCTATCAGGCCGTCTGGGGCTTTGATACCATGCTGGATTTCGCAATAGACAAGGGCTTCTCAAAAGATAACATCAGGCTGTTGAAGGAAGCACAGCGCCCGTTTTCTACATTCTTCCATACAAATGCACTGGCTGGTTATCTGGCTGCAATGATCCCCATAGGTTTTTTTCTCTTTACCGCTTCCAAAGAAAAAATCGGCAAAATATCCATTCTCCTGGGAATGTTGCTTGTCCTGATCGCGTTGATGATGACTTCTTCAAGGGGTGGTTGGCTGTGCGGTCTGATTGCTGTAATTGTTGCGACTGGGTATTTTGCTCGTGGTCGAAGTTGGAAATGGATTGCCGGAATTATTGTCGCCGCAATTTTAGCCTTGGTCATTTTTATCAGCTTGCAAAGTCTAGTATCACCGGAGCGAGACACCATCAAAAAATCGCCGGTTGAGCGTATCAAGATGCTGATTGACTCGCCCTACGACACTTCAAGTATTAGCC
>CAYTHG010000055.1:0-14868 GCA_964437525.1 uncultured Myxococcales bacterium
GTGTTGGATAGTAGGACTTTGCGGAGTTGTAGCTGATTTTGCCGACAGGCTTATCGGTGGATTTCGGTGTGAACGAGTGCCGGAATATTACTCTCGCCATAGAAAATCCTGAAGCATCCGAATCGACATATTTAGAGATTGAATGTTAAAATGAGTTGGACAGTATGCAATTCAATTCCTTAGAATTCGTTTTTTTCTTCATCGCCGTACTTGCGGTGTATTTTGCCTTGCCCAGGCGTTCTCGCTGGGTTCTACTTTTAGCCGCCAGTTATTATTTCTACATGTGTTGGAAGATGGAATACATCTTCCTGATAGTCGTCTCCACCTTAATCGATTACCTGTCCGGCTTGATGATGGGGCGCTCGACGCAAAGGAGCGTTCGGGCGCTGTTTCTGTCTTTAAGCATCGTTGCCAATCTCGGGGTTTTGTTTTTCTTCAAATATTGGGATTTCTTCAACGACAATATGCGGGAGCTGTTCAATCAGTTCAACATTTTCTACGATGCGCCGGTATTCGACTTTCTGTTGCCGGTCGGTATTTCTTTTTATACTTTCCAATCTATGAGCTACACCATAGATGTTTTTCGAGGAGCAAAGGAACCCGAAAAGCATTTGGGGATTTTCGCGCTTTACATCGCTTTTTTCCCGCAACTTGTGGCCGGTCCCATAGAGCGCAGCACTCACCTTTTCCCGCAATTGAAAGACCCCAAGCGTTTCAGCTATGACAGAGCCTCGGAAGGTTTGCGCCTTATATTGTGGGGGCTTTTTAAAAAAATAGTGATAGCCGACCGCCTGGCCCTGTTCGTCGATATGGCTTTTAACAATGTCGGGATGCACAGCGGCATCACGCATATAGTCGCCACATGGTTCTTCTGCATACAGGTGTATTGCGATTTCTCAGGCTATAGCGATATAGCCATAGGTACCGCAAAAATCATGGGCGTGGATCTGATGGTCAACTTCAATAAAATCTACTGGTCCAAATCCGTTACCGAGTACTGGCAGCGTAATCATATCTCGCTGACCACCTGGTTTCGAGACTACCTGTATTTCCCCTTAGGTGGCGGACGCGTGCCGACATGGCGCAAATACCTGAACGTGATGATTATCTTTCTGGTCTCGGGCCTCTGGCATGGGGCAGCATGGACTTTCGTGTTCTGGGGCGCACTCAACGGCTTCTATCTGGTGTACGAACTGGCTACGCGTTCCATCCGCGCCAAAGTGGACAAGGCGCTGGGCTTCTACAAAATTCCCCGTATCAAGGGATTGGTTCGCATATTGCTGACCTTTAACGTGATCGCTTTCGGGCTGTTCTTTTTCCGTTCCAACAGTATGCAGGATGCCGGCGAGATGTTTTCCATCGTCTCTTCGGGTGATTTGGGGGTTCTGAGTTACGGCTCCTTGTCGGATTTCGTTTATGGAATTTTCGGTATCTTTGTGCTCTTTGCAGTGGAATATATCCAGAGAGACAAAACGCTGGAGCGTGGTATCGGGGATTTGCCCCTGTACGGGCGCTGGGGATTGTATGTGTTTTTGTGTATGTCAATTTTAATGATCGGAGTGTTCGATGGCGGACAGTTCATATACTTCCAGTTCTAAGGACGTCCTGCGCCTATTCAAGCGCTTGCTGCTCCTGCTGCTGATACTTATCGCCTGCGACCGACTCGGCGGTGTGGTGATAAAGAACATGTATCAGCGTCTGGAAGTCGGTCAGTTCGGACCGAAGATCAACGCAGTGATTCGGCATCCCCACGAATTGATAATCTTCGGTTCATCCCGTGTAGAGAATCAGTACATGGCTACGATAGTGAGCGAAGAAACCGGCTTGAGCAGCTATAACGCGGGCTTCGGCGGTCAGTCGATTCTCTTTCATTACGGACTGGAGCAGCTTGTTCTTAAAAAATATACGCCTAAGCTTGTGTTGCTGGATATGAATCTTGACGATTTCACCGATCACCAGCGGCAACATGCGCTTGATAAACTGTCTATCCTTCTGCCATATGCCGATAACTCGAAGGTCTACGATCTGGTGGCTGAGCGTGGAACTTACGAGCGCCTGAAGCTTTTGTCGGCTATCTATCCATACAATTCTCAGTTGTTGCAGATTCTTAAATTTACCTTGCGTTCGGATGGAAGCGACAGATGGCGGGGCTTTTTCCCCTTGTACGGCAGTAAGATGCCGCGTTTGATCGAATTGGCCGAAGCAGGGCAGAGCGGCGATATGGTTGGAGCTTCAGCGGAAGAGCGCAGCATCGATCCTGTATGGGTCGAAAGGTTCATCGACAGCGCCAGAGAGGCCGGAGTGCGTGTGGTGCTTGTGAACTCTCCCAGATATCCCGATCACGGTTTCTTCTACAATCAAACCGAGTTGGAAACGCTGGATAAATATCGCCGGTGGCTGAAGAAAAAGAACGTGCCCCTTTTGGAAGTGACACACGAGCAGGTGCCCGAACTGGCCAACCCTGAGCTTTATTCCGAGCCTATCCACCTGAATTTCGAAGGAGCGCAGATCTTTTCGCACCATCTCGGTCGTATGCTGCGGGAGCAGGGCTTTGCCAAGCCGCCTGTGCCGGGCAGGTAGAGCCGCTAGCTGTGAATGCGCCATGACAGAGCATCCAAAGGGCTATGCGACAAACTGGCTAGATATCAGGATGAAGAGATAAGAGAATTGGTTGGATTGGTTCTGAAGTCGCACAAACTCGGACATAAAACGAAAACAGCCACTCACGATTTATCGTAAGTGGCTGTTATTGCTGGTCGGGGCGACTGGAATTGAACCAGCGACCACCTGAACCCCATTCTGACGGTTTCATGTTCATGGGACATGCAACTACCTGCATATACTACTATAATCCTTGACATTACTGGTTCATCGTTATACATAGAAATACATGGTTTACGCTCCCTTATGGTAGCTCCTTGGTAGCTCCCTTGGGAATAGGAGGACACCTGAATGCCAAAGACATCAAACGCGAAGTTGACCAAGCGACATATTGACGCAACCTCATACAAAGGCAAAGGCAAGCAGTTTCATGCTATCTGGGATTCTGCATTGTCGGGTTTCGGATTGAGGCTTTATCCCAGTGGTCGGAAAGCGTTCATTCTTAAATACCGTTCTTCAGGCCGACAGAGGATGATGAATATCGGTGCTTATGGTGAAATGACTCTGGATGAGGCAAGAAAGCGAGCACGGGCTTTCCTCGTAGATATCGAAAAGGGCGGAGATCCTTCTGAGGACAGGAAAAATGAGGGTAAGGTTCCACGACTTAGAGTATTTGCAGCCGAGTACCTCGAGAGACATGCCAAGAAATATAAAAAGTCCTGGGATGAGGATGAGAGGAGAATCGAAAAGCGTTTGGTGCCGAAGTGGGGCAACAGACGTCTGGATTCCATCAACAGAGACGATGTTGATCATCTTCATCGTGAGATCGGTGAGAAGTACCCCTATGAAAGCAACCGCATCCTGGCTCTGATCGCCAAGATGTACCAGTGCGCGATAGCTTGGGGGCGGTTACCTAAACATTTCGATAATCCAGCCAAGGGGATTGAGCCCTATGATGAAAAGACACGAGATCGCTGGGTGACGCCGGAAGAAATGCCGCGATTGGTCAAAGCCGTAGAATCCGAGAATAACTTGTATCTCCGTAGTGCAATCTGGATGTACTTGCTTACTGGCGCGAGGAAAAGTGAACTCCTGGGATTGAAGTGGGAGTGGATCAGCTTCGAACAACGGGAAATTCGACTGCCTGACACTAAGGCTGGACGGGTGCATTATATCCCGCTATCGGAACCAGCCATCGCCATCTTGAATGAATTACCAAGGCTAGAGGGCAATGAGTTCGTCTTTTGTGGTCGTAAGCCGGGGAAGCCGATCCATAATATAGACAAGCCGTGGCGACGGATACGGAAACTCGCCGAGATGGAAGACGTCCGGCTTCACGATCTCCGCCGAACCGTAGGAAGCTGGCTCGCACAGGGCGGCACCCCCTTGCTCGTGATCGGAAAAACCTTGGGGCATACGGAGGCCGAAACCACCATGATTTACGCTCGACTTGGCGAAGATCCGGTCAGAAAAGCTTTGGAAGATCATGGCCGACACCTTATGGAGGTTATTGGTAAAGCTCCTGATGGTGCGACGGTGATCAAGATGGATAAGGAGAGTAATTCTCGATGAAGAAGGTAAAAGAATACAATCCGATCCTGTTTGAAAAGGCCGTCCAAGCGGCTTGGCCAGGTAGGCTCAAGAATCCTCCATACATTCAACTACGCCTCTTCCATAACTGGAGTAAAGGCAACGCAGACAACGAGTATGTTTGGATTCATCAGAAGGAATGGCGGAAAAGACTTCGCAGCGCCGGCTTTCAAGAGGATCTTGTTCGTGCGTTATGCAACCCGGGCCAGGGTCAGCTACTAGGTAATCTTGTCGGCGGCAAGAAAAACACCTTCGTCCCTAATTACGATTTCAGGCCGATCTTTTTAACCATCCTGGACCTAGTAGGGTTCGAGCGGCTCAAGGGCCTGCGAGAAGTAAAAGAGGACGACTTTGGTATGCTGCTTTTCTCTGTAAGACCGGTTATTGAAGTTACGCTCAGAGCCGCCTATCTCCAGAGCAACAACGTTGCCGCCGAAGCCTTGCCGAGTGAGGAATACAGGAAGATCAACAGCTTTCTCTCTCGCATTAAGAACTTCAGTGAGGAAAAGGGTAAGGTCGATAAAAAACTAAAAGGACTATCCCGAATGGCTGAATCCATCGCTTCTGGCAGTGCTTTTTTTTCTCAATACCTTGAGGAATACCAGAATCCCGAGAAACAATGGTTGTGGAACGACTATGCTGAGCAACACGTCCCCATCATCAAAGCCTTTAGCCCCATTGCTGAAATTGAAGGGGACGTCCGATTAGCCTTGGAAAAACTTGATACGGCGATTAAACAAACATCGGCTTCCCTTCCCCGAAAGGGTCCAGGTAGACCCCCGGAAGATGGGCCACGGCAGGTCGTCAAGTCCTTGGCGCAGACGTTCGATGGTGTCAGCGGCTGGTGGAGCAAAGACATGTCCTCGGATGACTTTAAGGGCTACCGCCGGAAGTTCATATTCGCCGCTATGGATTTCTGTGGCCACGAATTTGGTGACCCTCGACTAAGACAGTTAATTAGGGAAGTGCCTATCCAGATCCACTAATGCTATTGCTGTTAAGGCTCTCAATAAAAAATCACGTCAATACTACTGAAATCATTGGGAAATAAATTATCCGAAGGCGGACTAATTCCTTTCTCCTTGATCCCCCCAATATAGCCTCCTAAAATCGTCAGCATGAATGCTAGTGAGCCTAGGAGGTATTCGATGAATAAGGAAAAAATCAGGAACTCATGGCTGCCGCTCGTAGACGAGAAACGGGCTGGCAAGCTCTGTGGCCTAACCGCTCGTGGCATGCAGGCGAAAAGGTTGAATGGAACCGGTCCAATATTTATTAAAATCGGGAGGTCTGTCAGATACCGTCCGGAGGTCATTCAGACTTGGCTGGAGTCGCACGTCGTCCACTCAACCAGCGAACATACTGAAGCTCAGAAGACGGCTCAATCGAATCGAGATCATCGAAAACGAAAGGAGACCCTTGAAATGCAGGAAGTTGGTGAAGGTTTTAGCAACGGTGATGGCAATGGCATTGTTCCTCGTCGCCGTCGCCGGAGATCCGTTGTGCCCCAAAACGACGAACGCCGTCCCGGTGGTGAGGACGGCGCTCATTAACCCTGTGTTCCGTTTGTGGCGGAAGGGGCGTAGCACATATGTAATCGAAAATAGCACATCTATTCAAAACTGCAAGTCCTTTCTACCACTGCGGAACACCCAGACAGAAAGGATTTTGCTATGTCAAAAACCAACGATTACGACCTCAACGGTAGTGACTACGAGTCAGCCTTCGATGCATTCGATGCGGAGGTGTTGCCGCACCTGAGTGCCTACGAGGTGTTTGGCCACCTCGATCAATACGAAGAAGGCGGCTCTGAGGCCAAGGCCTGCTGCCCGTTTCACTACGACAACAATCCGTCCATGTCCATCAACATGGAATCGTTGCTCTGGCACTGTCACGGCTGCGATGAGGGTGGGCACGTTACCGGGTTTGTCGTGAAAGAAATGGACATGGAGTGGAAAGACGCTGTCCTGCACCTTGCTGATATGGCTGGTGTGGATGGGGATGTCCTGTTTTCTGGGAATCAGACACGCTCGTCCGCAACGCCGCGCCGAAAAGAACCGGAGCCACCCATGCGCCTACCGAAGGACGAAGTGCTTCGGGTCTGGATCGCCGGAACATTCAACCGCCGAGAGGGATTGCTGGCTGGATGGGCCAAGAATCGGGGGATGGATCCCAGGGGCCTGAGGAGGCTGGCCAAGCTGGTTCCCGAGCGTCTTCCGGACTGGGCCAACTACAAAGCCACTTGGTGGTTTGAGTCGGGGCATCGACTCGTGGTGCCCATGTACGACGGGAACGGTGAAATGGCAAGTCTTCATGCGCGATGCATCGAGAAAGTGAAAAGGTATGAGAGCTACCCAAAGGGTTTGTTCCCATCCGGTGCCAGCGTAAAAGGGCTGGTCATGGCCAACTCGAACGGTGTGGCGATGCTGAAGGGCGAGGAAACTCCGACTCCCATCATCATATTGGAGGGCGTGCCGGATTTTCTGTCCTGGGCGAGCCAGCCGTCTGGAAGATCCTACACCGTGTTCGGCATCGTCTCAGGCTCGTTCAACGAGTCCATTGCCGCACGGATTCCGGATGGCGTCCGGATCGTAATCCGCACGGACAACGACGAAGCAGGGCACAAATACGCCGCGAAGATCCAGAAGCTTCTCATGAACCGATGTCGTCTGTACCGAGGCGGTGTCGGGGATGAGTACGGGGACGACAACGAGCGGCTGATGGCGAAGGTGCTACCGGTCGATCCGTTTGAGGACGCGGAAGAGATGCCACCCATCGAGCCGCCCAGGCCGAAACGTCAGGCGTGCCCGGCCGATGTGCAG
Source organism: uncultured Myxococcales bacterium (assembly GCA_964437525.1). Classification (GTDB taxonomy): domain Bacteria; phylum Myxococcota_A; class SURF-8; order SURF-8; family SURF-8; genus JAKQSH01. The sequence goes on from CAYTHG010000055.1 coordinate 7,014, forward strand.
CTGGGAGATGATAAGGAGGATATGTCTCCGCGCGATCTGCTGGGCCAGGTCGAACAGGATCACCGCCTCGGGTACTACATTCACCTGGAAAAGAAGAAACTGGACGTGGCCCGGTTTTCAATTACTCCAAAGCAGCGGGTACTGCACCATAAACTGAATGGGCTTTCGGAGGAGCGACTGATCGCAGACATCCGCACCCCTGGCCGAAATCCTGAAGGCGCTGATGCAAGAGTGGTTGCTGGACTACGCCACCGACCAGCGTCCTATCGTCCAAGTGAAAGAAGATGACCGGTCTGATGCGGCATACACGATCGGCCCGGTCGTGACGATCATCACCAGTCGGGAATATGAAGTCACCGCACTGGACTCGATCACCGGCCTTGATAACGATTTTCGCTTCTATTTGGCGCCGGTCAACGCGGCGGTCACGGGTGAAGAGCGGAAGCTCTTGGACGAAGATCGCAAGCACTGGGTGTCGAAGGGCCACGGCGATGATATCCAGGTTCCGTATGTACACGGCGCGTGGACGCTTGACGGCTCGACCTTGTATGTCGGGCGCATCGATGAAAACAGCATCCGACAACAGAATGGAGAGGAAACAACTTTCATTGGCAAGCGCACCTTGTTGACGCGCATCTTCCGTGACGGCTTCGACTGGGCCTGCCATCATGCCATGCAGACTCCCAATCCGGTCGAGACAGCGCGCCGCTTCGAGAGCTTCTATACCGCGCTCTCCCGGCAATCGCTGGAACGCACCCAACAGGACATCCGCGACAATGAGAGTAACCTGCTTGAACTCAACCGGCAATACCACCAGCTGATCGCCAAGCTGGCACGGCAGCGGGAGCAGGAACGCCTGCTCCGACTGGCCATCAATGAAAAATGCGGCCACACACAGGTCGCTGTGCAGCGCATCAGCCAGCAGCTACAATCTCTCGTTGGCAAACGCTTCCAGTCTATCTTGATCAGCGACACGGAGCTGGTGTCCGTCCACACCGACGTGGAGATCGAAGATCCAAACAGCGGCGACACCTCGGAGCTGGGCGACATCCGTTGTCACATCGAGTTGACAGGCAAGGAACTTGTCAAATTTGAACCAGCGGCAAACAATGAATACAGAGGCGATTACTTTCACCCGCACATAAACGCACAAGGCAGTCCGTGTCTGGGAAACATTGGTTCTGATGTAAACAAGCTCATGGCACAAAGGGAATGGGGGACATTGTTGCTATTGCTGGATGAGTTTTTGAATTCCTATAATCCAAGTGACCCATATGTCCAGTGGTTTGAAGATGAACGTGACGAATATGAAGACTGCCTTGAATCTGGCGATGCCACCTGCACCGACTGCCGAGACAGGAATTGTCCATATTTCGACAGCCGCTGGGAACGTTGCTATGAAGGCTCAAACTCAAGTGACTGCCTGGACTGCGGTAACTCGGAATGTCCGTATCTCGATGATGAGAGGGACAATTGCCGCAATGATGGCGGACCATACGAATGCTTACAGTGCCACCGCGAGTGGTGCCTTTTACACCCGGAGGATGAAGATGACTGCCGTGAACGAAACGAAGTTGAATGCCCGGACTGCCCGCATCGAGACGAGTGCAGTGCCTGGGCCGACGCAGAAGAAGATGATGAGAATGACACCAAAGGAGACGAAACGAAAGCTGATAAATCGAATGCCGAAGGTGCTGTTGTCGGCAGAGGCGGAAAAGCAATTGCGAGTGTGGACCCAAGCTGCACAAGGTGAATTCTCCTGCTTTGGCGTCACCGAAGTTGACAAAGACAGCGGTGCCATCGTCGTGAAGGAATTCTTCCTGCCGGAGCAAACCTGCACGGATTCCCACACCTCGCCCGACCGTGAAAGCATGGGAGCGCTAATGACGGAACTGGTCAAAGCCGGATACGACGTGTCCGATCTGCGCTGCTGGGCGCACAGTCATGCCGACATGGAATGTTTCTGGAGTTCTGAAGACTCAGAGACTGTTGACCAGATGGATAATGACGACTGGCTGCTATCCATTGTCACAAACAAAGCAGGACACTTCCGTGCACGATTGGACCTGTACAAGCCTTGGCGCATTACCGTCGATCAGATCAAGGTGGGCTTCCTGGCCAGCGTTGAGCATGACAAGGCTCTGGAAGCAGAGTTAAAAGACAAAGTCAGTAATGGGAAAAACAGTATGTTTGATTGGCCAAATCGGCAAGCACCCGCCGATATTGGTATGGATGATTACAGTTATCTTGGCCCTGATGACTGTATTATTGACGACATCTTTGCCGACCTGCAACTTGTCGGCGTAAGTCCTGAAAAGGCGGAAGAGTTGCTGAGCGAAGTCGATAATTGGTCCGGCAGTGACGTGGATGAATTCTGGCCGTTGCTGGATCGAGTTCTTGGTGATGACAGTCAAGCTGTAGATCCTTGGAGTGTTATACAGGTGCTGGGCGAGTATGGGTATTTTCCAGCAGATATTGAAGCTGATCATGTGTAATAGATCATGGGAGAGAGGTTTTGCCTCTCTTCTTTTACATCGACGTTACGGGAAGTGTCTTAAAAAACAGATATTATTGGCTGGAAATAAACCCTGGCAACCGGTTCAAGTTGCTAGCGACGATCAAACATCCGCCAGCACACCGCTCAATATCTCCCTTGCCCACCGCTGGATGAAACTGTTTGAAACTGGTCAAGTGAAGTCGGTGGTTGATCTGGCGGATTTGTTGGACCGAGACATCTCCAAACTCCGTAAAATCCTGAAACTTGCCGATCTCGACCCGCTGGAGGTTGAGAAGGTGATGGGGAATGGCGTGAATTTATACGAATAGTGCATATTTTACGCCGCTGGTTTCCTTCCTTCCTTCCTTTCTTCCTTCGTTAGAATCAATTCTGAAACTACTTGAGAATTCCATGGCTTTTGTTGTATAGTCTCGATACTTATCAAATCATAATTTCATGGCCTTGGCAAAAAGGCATACCGGACGCAAGGGATACTATCCATGAATCTTAGGACAGGCATATTGTTTATATGGGGATTGGCACTCTTTGTGTGCTTGCCGGGAGTGTCTTTCGCAGACCAGCCTCCTGGCATCGTTGTCTGGAAGCTTCAGGGCAACAAGGGAGTAAGCGAAGAGGATGTTAATCTGCTTTCAAATTTCGTCACCAACCAAGTGGCAAAGTATTCAGGAAGCAAGGTCATCTCGGAGGCGGATATTCACACGATTTTAAAGGGCGAGGAAACTAGGCAGCAGTGTGGGGCAGGAGACACTTCCTGCGTGGCGGAAATCGGTAACGCCCTGGGTGTGCCGGAGGCGGTCAGCGGCGATATCGGCAAGATCGGATCGTTCTGGATGCTGAATCTGCGGCGCATCAACGTACGTTCGGCAGAAGTCATCGCCCGTAGCAGCCGTCAGATTGAAGGTCGGATTGATGACCTGTTGCTGTCGATTCCACCTGTCGTTGCAGAACTCTTCGGTATAAAGCTGTCGGATCAACAGGGAATGCTGCTTGTTAGCAGTGAACCTATCGGAGCTATGGTCAGTATTGATGACAAACAAGCCACTACTACGCCTTTTAAGCAACGCTTACCGGAAGGAAGTTATAAAGTTGAGATTTCCAGAGATGGCTATTTTCCTGAAAAGCAGACCATCGAATTAAAGCCTGGTGACAGAAAATCGCTATCCGTCAAACTGAAAAGCATTCCGATGAACCCTTACAAACAAGCAGCCTACGGTACCTTTTTTCCCGGACTTGGTTTGGTTGCTCTTGGCGGTATTGCAACTTGGCAGGCCAAGGAAGCCAGAAACGATTACAACTATTCCGGTAGTTCCGGTGATCAGAGCCGCAGTCAGAGTTGGGCCGGAGCTGCTATTGCCGGATATACCATCGGCGGGGCAGCGATGATTACGGGTGTTGTTTTGTGGATACTTGACCCGGGCAATCTTGAATGGGCAGAGCAACATCACGTATCCGTTGCTCCTGCTCCTGATGGACGTGGGTTAGCTGTTTCGTTCTCGGGGAGGTGGTAAGATGAACAGAATACTATTTTTCATCATTTCAGTTGTTTTCTTACTTCCAGCTTGTGATTGGTTCGCCCAGGATATTGGTGCAGACGGTCAACCTTGCTTTGGCAATGGAAGCTGCAAGCCAGGATTGGTTTGTAGTCAGTATGGTGTATGCGAGTTGCCCATCGATGGCGATACGGATTTGTCAAGCGATGGTGACAGTCAGATTGATGGTGATACAGATAAAATCGACGGTGACACAGATACGCCAGCAGATGGCGATACGGATGGAATAGACGGCGATAGTCCAACTGATGGTGACACCACCACAGACGGTGATGTTGATATTGAACCCGACGCCGAATGTGAATGCTCTACAACCGATGACTGCTGCGATGGCTGTCACTGGACGACTAGCGCCTGTACATCTGACGATGCAAACGCGCTCGGTGGACAATGTTCTGAAGGAGATTGCATGATCGACGCCTGCAAGAGCGGCTGGCATATTTCTGTGGATCAGCTTTCCTGCGAGAAGGATTTGGTGGACGGAGATGTGGAGCAGGAAACGGATGCGGACGTGGAATCTGCGGACGGCGATGAAGAACAGGAATCGGTGGATGGAGATACAGAGACGGTTGTCGATGGAGATGAAGAAACCGAACTTGATGGTGATACGAATGAAGTTGATGACGATAGCCCAACCGATGGCGACATTGACGGCGATGAGACCGAATCCGAAATAGAATGTGAATGTTCGATCACTGATGATTGCTGTTCGGATGGTTGCCACGTAGATGCTGATACTACCATTTGCAACGATGACAGCAACGCCTGTAACGGTATAAGCACATGTCAGAGCGGTTCATGCAACCAGACAACGGCTCAGGTGGTCTGCACGGCTCTTGATGAATGCCATACAATTGGAACCTGCAATACGGGGACTGGTGTGTGTACGGATCCCAATGAAGATGATGGGGCATCTTGTGGTACACAAGACCAATGTGTTTCGGGCGTTTGCGAGGACTGCTACAATTTGGACGGCTGTACCGATCTTGCCGATGATAGCTTGGAATGCTCCGAGCCTTTCTGCGATACCGATAACATCTGCAAGCACGATCTGTCTGCCCACCAGAGCGAAGTCTGCACCGATGACAGCTTGACCTGCACCGACGACCTATGCGCCGCCAACGGTCAGTGCGAGCATGACTTAATCTATGGCAACTGCCTAATCGCGGAAGAATGCTATCTCAACAATCAGGAGATGGATGACAATCACTGTCAATACTGCGATCGGGACGTTCCATCCATGTGGAGCATCAAGACCAGCAATACGGATTGCGATGACAACGTATTCTGCAACGGTAACGACGCCTGTAACGGCTCGGGCGAGTGTATCCACAATGGCAATCCCTGCCCGGAAACCGAGTGCAATCACTGCCAGGAGGATGCCGAGTCCTGTTATGATCCCGAAAACACGCCCTGCGGCAGTTCGGACACAACCACCTGCACAGCGCCGGATACCTGTGATGGGTCAGGTACGTGCCTTGATAACCATTTTGATTCAACCCAGTGCGACCTGGATGGGGTTTACTGCACCAATGATGTTTGCCAGTCTGCTGTTTGCGAAAGTGGCTTGCCAACAGACACCTTGTGCGATTTTGATGAGGCGGCAGAAACCCATGATGCCTGCGATGTAACGTATGATTGCTATGATGCCGGCTGGGCAAAGAGCTTTGGTGGAACATTGACTGATGTTGGTAATAGCATAGTCCAGCTTGCCGATGGTGGTATAGCTTTGACCGGGAGCTATAGCGATACAGTTGACTTCGATCCGGGTGAAACAGATGACCCTCATACTTCGAATGGTGGTTCTGATATCTTTATCAGAGTTTACAATGCAGATGGCAGCTACCGCTGGACAAAATCATTTGGTGGGATAGAGAGTGATTCTGGTCTTGCCATCACACGGCTCAGCGATGACGGTCTTGCCCTGACGGGAAGCTTTAATGGTACAGTTGACTTCGATCCGGGTGAAACAGTTGACTCTCATGCTTCGAATGGTGGTTCTGATATTTTTGTAAGTGTCTACGAAGCCGACGGCACATATCGCTGGACAAAAACATTTGGTGGGATAGAGGATGACTCTGGTTTTGCCATCACCCAGCTCAGCGATGGTGGTATTGCCCTGGCGGGGTACTTTCGTGAGGAAGTAGACTTCGATCCGGGTGAAACTGTTGAATCTTATGATACGGGTTGGAATACTCCAAACGACTTTGTCAGCGTCTACAATGCTGATGGGACATATCGCTGGACAAAAATATTCCTTTTGAAGGGGTTGAATGTGAAAGCTTTTGGCATCACCAGTCTCAGCGATGGCGGTTTAGCCCTGACGGGACAACATTTTACGGAAGTTGGTGGTAATCTTAATATCTTTGTCAGCGTCTACAATGCAGATGGCAGCGACCGCTGGTCAAAAAAAATCGGTGGGACAGAGAATGATATAGGAAATTCCATTACCCAACTCAGCGATGGCGGTCTTGCCCTGACGGGAAGCTTTAATGGTACAGTAGACTTCGATCCGGGTGAAGCAGTTGACTCTCATACTTCAAATGGTTACGCTGATGCTTTTATTAGTGTCTACAATGCTAACGGGACATATCGCTGGACAAAAATTTTCGGCGGTATAAGCGGTGATTGGGGCAATAGCATCACCCAGCTCAGCGATGGCGGTCTTGCCCTCACAGGGGATTTTAAGAGTACAGTTGATTTCGATCCAGGTGGAACAGGTGACTCTCATGATACTTCGATTGATCATTGGAACATTTTTGTAAGTGTCTACAATGCTGACGGAGCATATCGCTGGACAAAGACTTTTGGCGGAGCAAATAGTAATGATGAGGGCCTAGGCATCACCCAGCTTGCTGACGATAGCCTGGCTTTAACCGGGTACTTTAGTAACACCGTAGACTTCGATTCCAAGTCTGGCGAGGACAACCACCTTTCAAACGGTGGAAACGACATCTTCCTCCTACGCCTAAACCTCCCGCCCGTGTGCGCGATGGATGACACCAACGCGTGCAGCCAGCACGGTACTTGCGACTGGGCCAGCGGCACGGGTGTGTGCCACTGCGATACTGGCTACACCGGCGAAACCTGCGAGCGCTGCGCCGCCAACTACGATGGCTACCCGGATTGCTATCTGGCCCACACGCCGGGTTTTGTCTCTATCGATGCCGGTTCTTTCTGGATGGGCTCGCCGGATGGCTGCCCCGGACCGGATGGGTATCAGGGAGACTGCACGGCGGAGCTTGGACGTGACGGAAGGGAAAAGCTTCACGAAGTTACCCTGACTTATGATTTCGAGTTGATGGCGCATGAGATTACTCAGGGTGAGTGGGTTTCACAGATGACATGGAACCCGAGTAACTTCAGCATCTGTGACAGTGGAGATGGCAGCACGTGCCCGGTGGAAACCGTGTCGTGGTACGATGTTTTGGCGTATGCGAACGAGTTGTCGCTCGATGCGGGTTTGACGGCTTGCTATGTTTTTTCGAGTGTGAAATGTGAGGATAATTCAACGCATAGCAGTGACTATATGGATTGCATGAATTCGACGCAGGGTGGGATCGATAGCGCGACAGTGACGCTGGCAGGAGGAGCAACAAATCCGCAGTATTGTGAAGGGTATCGTTTGCCAACGGAAGCGGAGTGGGAATATTCGATAAGGTCAGGGAGTGAGTATACGGCGTTTTATACAAGCGATGGCAACGACGGGACGATCACGAGTACAGTAGGCAGTGACCCTAATCTTGATCAAATCGGTTGGTATGATGGTAATGCGAGTAGCACGAAG
>CAYTHG010000056.1:0-14846 GCA_964437525.1 uncultured Myxococcales bacterium
GCTTCCTCTGTCGGAGCTTCCTCTGCTGGAGCTTCCTCTGCTGGAGCTTCCTCTGCTGGAGCTTCCTCTGCTGGCTCTTCTTCGGGTTTGACTTCAGCCGACATGCAGCCGGTAGTTTCCACCACGGAGTCGTCTTCCAGAGATTTCGCACTTTCCGACAGGCTTTCCTGTTTTTCTACAGCTATACTTTCCTGCGTAGAATCAATATCTTGTTCAGGTTTATGCAAACTTCCGTCTTCGACTTCAAGCTTGTTTTCCTGCACCAGTTTTTTATCATCGTCCACCATGACAACCAAGATTTTCTATTAATGGTTTAAAGAGAATCTATTCTATTTAATTTCCTGTGAAAGTAAATCTATCATTGATGAATTCGCCTCGATTATTTCAGGTCAGATTACTTAACTTGACTGCGATACCGGGACGTTTTAGCCTGAAACATCGAATGTAGACTACAAATTACGAAGCGGGTTTATCATGAGATGTTTCATAGCCGTTCCTCTGCCGGAAATCCTTTCGAAAAACATCGGCCAATATCAGAGTTCTCTCAAGAAAAAGCTCTCATCAAGCGACATGAAGATAAGCTGGACACGCCTGGCATCAATCCATTTGACACTGCGTTTTTTAGGCGAAATAGAAGCAGATACGGTCTCGGAGATAAACCGCAGGTTAAGCCACGAACTTCCTCTGTGCCCGGCAACGCAAATCGAAGTCAAAGGAGTGGGTGCGTTTCCCAACTTGCAGAAACCACGCATAATGTGGGCGGGTCTCAAAACAAACCAGCAATTGCACGACCTGCACTCACTCATAAAGGAACAACTCTCAAAACTGCCGAGAGAAGCCGATGACAAAGCTTTCAAACCTCACCTGACTCTCGGACGTGTCAGATTCGATCCCACCAGAGGAAGGGCTTTTATTCAGGCCACCAAAGACAGCCTTCTGCATGAATTCGGCGCGCTGCCCGTGGAAGAAGTCAGACTCTACAGATCACACCTTAAACAAAGCGGTCCCGAGTATGAGATTCTTTCTTCCTGGACTTTAGCAAAGCAATAAAAAAAGGGCGCGGTGTAAAAACCGCGCCCTTTTAAATCGTATAAACTAAAAACTATTCCACCGGCTCGAATTCAGCCGAGAAGTGGCGCAGGAACGGCGGTTCCCAGGTAATGCGAACGCCCTTGATCTGCTCTGGATGTTCAAGCATTTTGAGGATAGCCTCTATCATGTAATCGACGTGACTCTGCGTGTAGACGCGACGCGGGATGGTCAGGCGTACAAGATCCATGGGAGGCGGAATCATTTTGCCCGTTTCAGGATCGGTTTTACCGAACATCACGCCACCGATCTCGACTCCACGAACACCGGCAAATTCATACAGTGCGTTGCAGAACGACCAAGCCGGGAACTGCTCGGGTGGAATGTGCGGCAAAACCTGACCGGCATCGATAAAGACAGCATGGCCTCCAGGAGGCTGAACGATCTTGACACCACCTTTGGCCAAGGAATCGGCGAAGTAAGCGACGCTGGCGATACGATAACGCAGGTAATCTTCTTCGAGGATTTCCTGCAGGCCAACGGCCATAGCTTCTAAGTCGCGTCCGGCCAAACCGCCGTAAGTCGGGAAACCTTCGGTAAGAATCAACAGATTGCGGCAATTCTCGGCCAAGCCATCGTCGTTCATTGCCAGGAAACCACCGATATTCACCATTCCGTCTTTTTTGGCGCTCATGGTGCAACCGTCTGCATAGGAGAACATCTCCTGTACGATCTCCTTGACAACTTTGTTGGCGTAGCCTTCTTCGCGCAGTTTGATGAAATATGCGTTCTCGGCAAAACGACAGGCATCAAGGAAGAAGGGGATACCGTACTTGTGCAACAAAGCACTGGTCTCACGGATATTCGCCATGGATACAGGCTGTCCGCCACCGGAGTTGTTGGTTACAGTCAACATTCCGAGCGGGATGTTCTCGCGGCCTTTTTCTTCTATAAAGGCTTCGAGTTTTTTCAAATCGATGTTGCCCTTGAAGGGGTAAATCAGATCGGGATGTTTACCTTCTTCGATAACGAGGTCAACGGCTTCAGCCTTGGAGAATTCGATGTTGGCGCGCGTGGTATCGAAATGCGTGTTGTTGGGAATAAATTTGCCTTCACCACCCACGTTGGAGAACAGAATACGCTCGGCGGCACGTCCCTGGTGAGTAGGCAGAACGTGCTTGAAGCCTGTTATCTCACGCACGGTTTCCTCAAAACGATAGAAGCTGCGGGCACCGGAATAGGACTCGTCACCCATCATAATTGCGGCCCACTGGGCATTTGACATGGCGGAGGTGCCGGAGTCTGTCAAGAGGTCGATTAGGATATCTTCTGCTTTGAGTTTGAAAACGTTATAGCGTGCATCTCTGAGCTTTTGTCTGCGTTCATCGCGTGTAGTAAAGCTGAGGGGCTCAACCATCTTGATTTTAAACGGCTCAATAATGGTTTTTAATTTGATGTCTTCCATCTCTCATACTCCTAATTCCTGACTCGACTCAAAGGTCCAGCCAATTGACAAAAAAAGGGACCGAGATCTAAAATCTCGGTCCCTAATGAAAGTCTCTTCACAGTCAACTACAGTTCCGAGAGCTGCTGATTGGATTTCTTATACCACTGATTGCTCGAAGGCACAATTTTCTTTACGGTATTCCATTTTTCGGCAGCGGCCTCGGGATCGAAATCTTTCAAGGCGAAGCCCTCGTAATAAAGCTTCCTGGCCGAGTCCGACAGTTTTTTGATACCGGCTTTGGCTCCGGCGTTTCCGGACTGGAATTTCAATGCGATGTTGTAGGCTTTGAATGACTTGGTGTAAGCGTTCTTGCTTAGTTGCTGATTTCCAATGATGACATACATGTCGGCAATTTTGCTTCGCATATCGCCTGCATACTTGGAACCGCTTGCAATAGATTTATCCTTCTTCAAAGCGTCTTTCAATTTGGGAATAGCTTTGGCAGCGTTCTTCGATTTGTAGAATGCCATACCGGAGGCATAACTGTCGTTGAACTTCTTCAAGGTGTTCAACAAAGTGCGTCCTTTTTTGATGGTGGCCTTGTGACCACGTCCACCGGCTATTTCGGCGAACTCGACGGCGGCTTTCTGACGGTTGCCACTCTTATATGCCTCGCGACCCTTATTCAAATCGGAATCGCTCTTGACAAGGCGCTTTTTAGCTTCGGCCTCTTTGCGCTTGCGTTCGGCTTCTTTGCGTTTGCGTTCGGCCTCTTTGCGTTTGCGTTCGGCTTCGCGGCGCTTGGCTTCGGCTGTCTCTTTGCGCTTGCGTTCGGCCTCACGACGTTTGGCTTCGGCTGCTTCTTTGCGTTTACGTTCAGCTTCGACTTTTTTACGTTTATCGCGCTCCTCCGCCTGACGAACAGCTTCTTTCTGGCGATTGGCTTCGGCCAGCTTGGCCTGCTTGGAGCGATCAGCATCACGCTGTTTTTCTTCGATTGCAATCTGCTTGTACTTGGAAGCCATTTCATTTCCGGGCTTTGCAGCCAAAACACCGTCAAAGATAGCAATAGCCTTGTCATAGCGCTTTTTATTCATCTCGGCTTTGCCCTCGTCAACCTTCTGCATGGTCTCAGAGTCTTCCATCCCGGTCATCAGCGCCAAGGCATCTTTGTAGAACACGCTGTCTTCACCTATGGTTTTCAGACGGATCCTGGCCTTCTCAAGCTTTTTCTCCTGGACAAACTTCTTGCCTTCTTCAAGCGTAGACTGATTTGCCATTTCGCGTTCGGCTTTGCGCTTGGCAAGCAGAGCATCGGGATGATTTGATTCCATCGCCAGGACTTCGTTGAATTTCTCAACAGCCTTGGAGAAGAATTTATTGTTTACAAGAACCGTGCCCTGATCGAGCAGCTTCTTGATGCGACCTTCTTTTTGAACTTCCGCAGGAGGTTCTGCCGGAGGAACAACTGCCTTGTCTACTTCTTTTACAGACTCTGCAACAGGTGTTGCTGCGTTCTGTGTATCTAAGTACCAGCGAACAACGGCCAATCCACCTATCACTACCACTACGACAATCAAAGCCACCCAGAGTCCCTTCATGCCCCAGCCTTCTTTGCTCTCAAGAGCATCGGGACGCATGGCGCTCATGGCGGGATGGGATTGCGGCTGCTCGGGCTGAGGTGCAGGACGTTGTATGGGTGAAGGCTGCACAGGTAAAGGCTGCACAGGTGCAGGTTGCGGAGCTTGTTGTTGCAAAGCTTGTTGCACTGGCGGAGCAGGTTGCGCAGGCGGAACCGGCGGCTGTGGCGCTGGCTGTACCGGAGGCGCAGGCTCGGGCTCTGGTTCTGGAGCAGGAGGCGGCGGCATGATCGGAGCTCTCACGGGCTCAGGCTCGGGAGCTGCTACCGGAGCGACAACAGGCGCTACCGCTTCTTCTCCTTCTTTAGCAAGATCGATAAACTTAAGGTGAATACGCCCAAGAATGATTTCGTCGTTATGAGCTAAAACGGCTTCGGGAACTTTTTCACCGTTAACCATAGTGCCGTTGCCGCTGCCTTCGTCCTTCATGATGTATTCATCGAAGCGCTTGCGAATGCTGAAGTGCTTACGACTGACTGAGCGGTCTTTTATGGTTATATCGGTATCGCTGCCGCGCCCGACATAAACTTCGTTGAACTCGATCATAAACTCGCGGTCAGGCTCCGGACCTTCGAGCATGATAAGCTTCGCACCTTTGGTAGTGTGGGTGCCAAGTATTTCATCGTCCGAAAGGATGACGGTTTTTTCTTCATCATTCAGATCGGCGGGAGCTTCATCGGCAGCCTCGAAAAGTCTCTGTACTTCTTCGACCTTGTCTTTTTCCACCGAAGGCATGACAGGCTTGGCAGCTTGTTCCGGAGCTTGAGGCATAGGAGGAACCGGGGGAACGGGAGGAGGTCCGGCTTCTTCCACCATGACTTCTTCAAGCACTTCGGTTTCACCTATGGATTGCGACTGAACCGGCTCTTCGTCTCTGATTTTTGTCGTTATTTTTTTGATAACCTCGGTATCGACTACCGTGTTTTCCGAGAGATAACCCTCTTCTTCGTTGTCGAAGAAACCACCTTGATCTTTTTTGGTCTTATCGTCAGCCATCTGCTACCCCAATCCTTAATAGGTCTCCCCCCACGATAAAATGGGAATTAGTAAGACTTTCCAGACATTTAGGCACCTTAATTTTAGGCATTATATAAGGGTGACTATCTTTGTCAACTTTATTCCTTTACAAAGCCGAAGGACCAAAAACAACACAATACAGATTGTAATCACTGACAGTTAGAGTTCATGGATTAGAAAAGACACACTTTTTTAAGCACTTTTATTGACACGCTCTTTCTTAAAAAGATAGTTTCAATCAACAGGAGCTTTTGCCAATGATGAAATTTCTCAAATCAAGCCTGCTTTTCTTTGCGGCTGTTTTCGTTGTAGTCCTCATCGGGGAACTCACCCTTCGTATGTTTTTTCCCCCTGTCGACCCCAGACCAATCCAATTGAACACCAACGGCTTCTACATGCCGAGCGATGATCCCAAGCTCATATATGAGCACAGGCCCAACTCCAAAAAGCGGGAGAAATCCGAACGTATCATCTTGAGAAAAGGGGAAACTAAAAGAACAAAGCGTAGAAGCGTCACATACACCACCAACTCCTACGGCTTCAGAGGTCTGGAACCGCGCCTTGGCAAAGACAGACCATTACTGGTAACGCTGGGAGACTCCAATACCTTCGGGCTATCCTTAAGCGATCATGAAACCTTCCCGGCCAGGTTGCAGACAAAAATAGACAAGCGCGGTGAAAACATGGAGGTAATCAACGCCGGTGTCGCCGGATACTCAGCCGCCACAGAATTGCGCTATTATCAGGCTCGCGTTAAAAAGCTCAAGCCCGATTATCTGCTGCACATCTGGTGCATGAACGACGTACTAAAAGACCCGACTGCTCAATACCATACCGACATACGAATGGTGATGGTTCACCATTTCCCGCTCTTCGCAGAAGACACACGCATCAGCCTTTATCACAGCTCGCATATCTTCCAGCGCATAGTAGAGACCTACAACTTGATTATGCTCGACATCAGACCCGAAAAATTCGCCTTTATGGGACAACGCGATTTTCGCTGGATATTCCAAAATGCCCTTGCAGACCCGAAAAACAAGGCATGGCTGAGAACCTCCGCCCTGATTTCAAAGATAATCGAAGAAAGCCGCAATGAGGGAACCAGATTCGCGCTGGTAATCATCCCCTTCCACAATCAGGTTTACGAGGATTCGGTTTTCAAATACTACGACCCGGCCCCAGCCCAGAAACAACTGACTGATTTCGCCCATTTAAAAGGTGTCGATGTAATCGATATTGTGCCTGATTTTTTGGACAACAGGGATAAAGACCTCTTTTTAGATATTTGCCACCTTGCCCCGGACGGCACACAACTTGTAGCTGACGTGATTCATAAATTTTTGAATGAAAAAGGCTGGCTAAAACCCGCCAAGATCGAGGCGAGCTTAAAAACCAAAACTGAAGAAGCAAAACCTGAACCCTAAAAACTGTTATCAAGCTACAAAAAACATCTGAGATTATCGCCCGTATTTCTTGTATTCTTTAAAAAGAACCAGGCGCGCACCCTTGCGGGCTTTCATGAACACTTGATCCTGACAGCTTGCTATGAATTTTATGCGGGCGGAAACTCTCATCAGGCTGTCGGCGTCATCTTCGGATCTAAGCAGAATTTCTTTCAAAATCAGCACCGAAAGCCGGTCTGTCATCTGAGCCGGAGTTTCTGAATTGAATATTTGCTCAGCTTCTTTTTTCGGCGGCTCGGCATAAAGATCTTCATAAATGAGAACATCAAGTTCGGCAATAGCCTTGTGGCGCAAAAGATTGCGCTGGTCTATCTCACGCTTGACTGCAGCCAGATCAGCATCCGATATTTCACGCTCGCGGGCGCGGTCTTCAAGCTCCCACAAAGCGCTGTTGATACCGTGCAGTTCTAAAACGCCACGAGCCCAACCCGGATAGCTACCGGATTCCTCGGCCTCCCTCAACAGAAAAAGTATGTTGTTTGCATTTACTTTCATGATAGTATTAAAAGTATCAAATACTCATGACAATAGCAAACAAGGCAAGACCGAGCGCACGGAGTAATTTTTGCCTTTAGGCGGTTTGTTAGGAAAGGAGACTTGCTTTGAGAAAAAGCGGCGGTCTTCGACCATAACTGCCAGTTGCAGTTACAAGTCGCGTGAAATCGCACATCTACCTGCTTAAGGTAAAGTTCGTCACGATTTTGAAAACGGAAAAGGGGAACCAGCCATGCTATTATCGAAGAATATCCAACTGATCGAGATGGTACGTTCGGAAACCGCAGATAGTAAACATCTCGACAACACACCGCAACAGGAAGTCATCGATGCCATGCAACGCCTGGCACAGGAAGTCCTGCAGCCGATACGTGCGCATTTCGACAAACCGCTGCACATATCGTCGGGTTATCGCTGTCAAGAGTTGAACAAGGCCATCGGCGGTTCCAAAACATCGCAACATTGTTTCGGTGAAGCAGCCGACATCTCGGTAGCAGGCACCGGCATATCGGAACTGATGGCTTGGATAGTCAATGACTCCGGCTTGCCCTTCGACCAAGTTATCCTGGAACCCTCCTGGGTACATATTTCATATACCGTACGCCATGAGCTGCGCTACGAGTCTATGGTCAAAGTTCCTAATGGATACATCCACTACAAGGAAAACGGCGCTCAAGCGTAAAACGCAAACTTCGTACAAGCAACGAAATATTAAGAAGTCAAAGAACCCGCCTCAATAATACACTGAAAATATCGCCATAAATTAGCCAGCGATACTGGAAAATGTTATCATTATTAACTGTCAGTAGTTAAATCAGTTCGGCGCAATACCATCGATTTTTGTATTCAGCCGTTTCAAAGCGGAGGCTTAGATGAAAACGCTCAATAAATTCAGCTTATTTCTGTTCATACTTGTCATTTCGATATCGGCTTACGGCTGCGGCGGCGGAGATTCCGACGATGGTGGCGGCGCAGACGGAGACATCGACAAGTCTATAGATAAAGACCAAGACCCCGCCTTGGAGTTCGATCAAGAAGAAGGGGCCGAAGATGGCGACGGCGATGTTGACGGTGATAAAGACTCAGGCGGTGAGGACGATGTGGATGAGGATGGCGATAAAGAGCCGGACACGGATACAAACGAAGACGCCGAAGAAGATGAGAATATTTCGTCAGACGGCGATGAAGAACCCGACCAGGAACCGGACAGCGATGGCGACATTCCCGTAGACGGCGATGACGAGATCGACGACGTGGAAATAGAAACAGAAATCGAGATTGAGGCGGAGCCGGAAATGGATGCAGTCGAAGAGGAACTCGAGCTTGAACTCACATGCCAAACCGACCTTGAATTATCGAAGACCGACCTGCCCTACTCCCAGGAACACACCACATTGGGTGCAGGCAATACCATAAGCACCAACGGCTGCGACATAGGGGCCATGCCCGGCGAAGATTTCATGGTTGCCATAGAAGTCGAAAAACTCGACATTCTGGAAATATCGGCCACGCCCATGGAAGGCAATAACGTTTCCATCTACGTTTTAGACGACTGCAACGAGGGCGCACAATGTCTGGCAGGAACAGACGCTGCCGATTCCAGCGCGGCTGAGAGCCTGAGTTTACGCGTTCTTGCCGATGCTACGCTCTACATTCTGATAGACAGCCCGGAAGCCGGTGTTGCAGGCAGCTTCGATCTTTCCATCTCTCTTGGAGAAGACGGCGACAAGCTGCCCGGCGAAGTCTGTCAGGACCACACCGACTGCGACTCCGCCAGTGGCGCGGGTATCTGCTTGCAGCAGGGGCGCTTCGATGTTTCCTTCTGTACAGCCGAGTGCGTACAGGACGGCCCCTGCCCCGGCTTCAACTCCGGCTGCTGCAAGGAAGTCCCCGAATACGATGGCTGGTATTGCCATCTTGCCAACTACTGCGACGGAGAAGGCACCACGGCTACTCTGGGCGAAACCTGCGCGAGCATCTACGATCCCAATCAGCCTTTGTGCGACATCATGCAAGGAGCGGAGTTGTGCATGGAGGACAGGCGCGACGCCTATTGTTCGCACACCTGCATAGACAACAGCTCATGCAGCGACTTTGCAGATTCGTGCTGTATACGTAAGACCCAGGCAGCAGAAAGCGGCTACTGCGTTCAGGGCTCCGATTGCCCACAGGCCTGCGAAGCCAATATCGAAGTATCACATGCGCAGTTCCCCATAAACATCACAGGGCAAACAACCACCGGAAAAGAAAACGACGTAAACGCCTTCGGCTGCAAGTATCCCGGCACTCCCGGACGGGACGTAGTCATCTCGCTTGACTTGTACGCAGACGAAGAACTGGAAGCTTCTTTGACATACGCTCCCAACTTCGATGCCGTGCTGTACATCACCGATACCTGCGGCTGGTCTGAGGACGAATGCGCGGCGCTGGTGGATGAGGCCGGTTTCGGCAGCCCTGAGAAGCTACGCTTTATCGTACCATCGGACGGCACGTATTTTCTTGTAATCGACAGCGTGGATTTTGCCCAGGCCGGGCAGTTCCTTTTGAGCCTGTCGATAGACCAAGGCAGCACGGACGGCGACGAAGAGCTTGATACCGAATTGGAACTGGAAGCCGAAGCAGAAATGGAAATGGAAATCGAAACCATCAGCTGCAATCCTGTAGATACCTACTCTAACGCTCAACTGACAAGTGATGTCGAGATTATGGGCGACACCACAAACGCCGCAAACGATTTCCAGCAAACAGGCTGCGCCGCAGATCTTCAACTGGGACGCGACGATTACTACGCGGTAGAACTTTTGACAGGCGACACTCTTTACGCCGATCTCTTCCCCGACGGAGACTGGAACCCGTCGCTGTCAGTTTATCTTTCCTGCGAAAGCGGAGCCTGCGACGCACTGACAGACAGCGGACTTGCCGGTCAGGGAGAGTTTTTAGAGTGGCAAGCACCGTCTGCTGGAACCTACTACATAGTAATCGACAGCCCCTCTCCCGGCAGCGACGGCTACGGCGGATACACGCTTACGCTTTCATTAAGCGATCCCAATAGCGACGGCGATATTGAAGAAGACACGGAAAGCAGCGGGCCTGTTAGTTGCACGGCAAGCGATTACACATCCATCGGCGCATTCTCAGACCTTGCAGGCGACGGCTACACAGACAGCGCGACTACCACAGGCGGCAGCGACAACTCGGACCTGGATACCGAAATAGCCAACTGCCTGCAAACTCCCGCCCCGGGACCGGACGCCATTTACGCCATCGATCTTGAATATCAAGATACGATCTGGATAACCTTGAGTGACGTGGGCGACGACTTCGATCCGATTCTTTACATCTCTAATGTGTGCGCCAATCCAACAGTATGCAACACAGGTGCCGATAACGGCGGCATCAATGCCGGCGAACAGCTTTCCTTTGAAGCCCCGGCAGACGGCACCTACTACATAGTCATAGACGGCCCACGCGCCGAAGACGATCCTTCAGGTGGCTGGTACGGCTCGGGCAGCTATACGCTGACAGTAACGCAGGTCAACAATTAGCCAACAGGCGACACTGCTCGTCGAAACGGGCAGCTATTTTTTCGGAAGTGAAAGCATCGTAGAAGGGCAACGGCTGCGAGAGGCGGAAACCATCAGGTATCAAGGCCGCTTTTTCAAGCATTGCAGCAAGTCCTTCTGTGTCGCGGTATAAATGATTTTCATGCACTAACTCGGGAATCAATTCAGGGTAAACCAGTCTATCGGGCAAAATGGGATAACAAGCGGCAAGCACGGCTTCGGCAACCGATACGCCGAAGTTCTCCTGCTTTGCGCAGCTAACAACGACATCGCAGGCTTTCAGCCATGACCAGTATTCCTCGCGGCTTTCACAATATCCGTAAGCGAGGATACGCTCACCGAATTCATCCCGCATCATCGGGAATACCGGCGGAATATTCCTGAAGCTCTCGCCCAGCAATACCAACTCGAAATCCACATTCAAAGCAGCAAGTCTTTTGACAGCTTCATAAAATTCATCCGGGCCTTTGTCGTATTCCCAGCGATGATTCCACAGTATGCGCAAAGCCTTGCCCTTATCTAACGCGGGGGCAACATCCGAAGGAACGTCCACCGGCACCTGCAATACTTCACAGCGCGCCTCAAGCTTCTGCGCCAAGCCTTGCGGCTGATGATCCGGGAAGCGCTTCATAAACGGGTCCAGCGCAGTTAAGAATTCATCTTTATGTGTCCGTGAATTGAACCAGACTTTATCGCAGGCCAAAGCGGAAGCCATGTTTATCAGTCCGTAATGAACATCCGGGCTTTCGTTTGGCGATGCAGGATAAACGATCTGGTTTTCGTGAAAATATATGGCTCTGGGCAATTGCGCGGCGCGCCTGCCTGCCAGCGCCAGAAAAGCGGCAACGTCTATGGTGTTGGCGAAAACCAGAAGATCCGGGGAGAAATCAAGCTTTGCGTATTCTTCGGCAAAGGTAAAAGGCGCGCCCGATAAACGCCACTTCCAGAAACGGGCGGGCATGGTCAAGGCTTCTACATCATGCTGTGAACGACGCTTGATGACATCGACGAAATAGCGATGGGAGCCACCGTAATATGGTTCAAGAATCAATATCCGCAAGTTAAAATCTTTCAAGATTGTTGTCGGCCAATCGAAAACGCATTCATTCGTATGCTACCGCACATTTGTATATTATCCCCTTCAGAAGATCAAACGCCACAAAAAAGCCCGCACCGTTTAACGATGCGGGCTTAAAACAAATAGACAGGCAGGACTTATTTTTCCAGAACGCTTTCATCCCACTTGGTCGGGTCGCGTACGATATCGCAATCAACCCACTCTGCGCTCTCGGGATTCACGAAAGGCGACCAGCAGTTCTCGAAGACCTGCGCCAGATCTTCGACACGCCACCAGCACTCACGAGAACCTTCTTCGCCCTCGCAATTGGGCGGACGATAAGCACCTGTCGCACCATCGGGGACCGACTCGTCCCAAGGGTCCCAGTATTTCCAATCCATGAAGTGATCTATTGCTTTTAAGTAATAGGCATGAATGGAACGGACTTCGTCGCTGACAAGCGGATAGCCGTAGGCGTGACTCTGGGCGAAATACAAGGCCAGGTTACGACGCCAGTCGTCCAGGTCGAATTTCATATCCTCTTCGGAAGTGTTGATTTCCTGCAACATGCGCTCTTCAAGACCGTCCATCAAAAGCTCTGCGGCTTCGTCGTCACGGTTGACAAGCGCGTTTGCGATGTGCGCCAGGTGGAAGTAACGGCAGATGCGCTTGTTGTAGCGGTTGAGTGCATACGAAATAGAATCGTAGGCGTTTGGTTCGCCTCGTCCGCAGTCTTCGTTGACAGGCTCGTGATAACCGATCAGCTCGGCGGCACGGCGGGCGTTGCATTCGCCTTCGGGCAGATATTCGCGGTAATGAATGAACGAGGACAGGTCGCCCTGCTGCTTGTTCAGCTCTTCATCCTCGGTAAAGCCCGGAAAATACGGCTGACCTTCGGAGTCTTTAGTGCGGATACGATAGTCGGAATCGACGATGTCTTTTGCGAATGCTTCCAAAAGCCCCAAAGCCTCGCCGCAGGCTTCCTTGACATTCGCGTCGGGAGCCTGTTCAGCCACGTAACGCATGATAGGCAACAAGCGGAAGATATGCGGCACATCGTCCTTGGAACGCATACTGGTCACCCAGACATCGCCCCAGTAGGGATTGTCTTTGTACAGGAAACGGTTGCAGTTCCAGCGCTCGTAAGGAGAAAACCAACCACTGTAATCGACCGCTTTCTTTTTGCCATCGTGGGTTTCGAACTCATGGTTGAAAGCTGCGACGTTGCGTGTCATAAGGTGCGGCAGCGGGTCGTTCTCATCGTAAACCATACCCAGCATGGAAGCCGACATGCCCTTGCAGAGCTGCTCGGCGGCCAAGCCCATAGTGGCATCGCCGACAGTCAGGTAGGCGGCAATAGTATCGCCCAGGACACGACTCATGGGAATGTGCAGGTTGTGACCGCCATCGTTGAGATTTTCAGGATGGAAGAAAGTAACCTTGTCACCTTCTTTGCGGAAGCGCTCGTTATACCAGAATTGCCAGTCCTTTTTGCCGGTCGAAGCATCAACGCCGTGCGTGGTATACAGCACATAATCAAAATAATTGATCTTCTTCAAAAAGCCCATGACCTTCATGGTGAAATCGGTGACTTCCTGCTGGCTTACGGCCTCTCCGGTGTCTGTGCGCGCGTATTCGATATTCAGAGAATCGGGCAATCCCCCGACGACTTCTTCTTGATCCCCGTCTGTCTCCTCGTCACCATCGCCTTCGCCCTCACCTTCGCCCTCGCCCTCACCTTCGCCTTCACCCTCGCCTTCGCCTTCGCCTTCTGCGCCATCTTCGGAATCGTCTCCACAGGCGGCAAAAGCAAACAAGGCAACAAGCACCAGCAACAACAGCGCTGCTTTTCTGGTTTTCATCGCTATACTCCCATCAGTAATTGAATTGCAGCCCATCCGACACATGCGAACGGACTAAACGGCTTATTGATATCGACAAATTTCCGATTCAAGCTTATTGAATACCAGAAGAGGAAAATATGTAAAGGATTATCGGGGAGCGCTGTCTTCTTCTTTTTTATACATGGTTTATTATCTTAAAACCACTGAAGATGTAAACATGTCAGTTATAATATTGACTTGACATAACTGCATGAGCCATCATATAAGTGCAACATCACTTTAAATTAGTTGCACTAATTCGATAGAGAACTAGAAAAGGCCAGAATAATGAAGAGTATATTGCGGATAGGTTTTCTCGCAGCAGTAACTACCATTATGATATTCACGTTTTCCTGCGGAGAAAACGAAGACAGTCAAAGCTGTAACACCGACAGCGATTGCAAAGGTGATCGCATATGCGAAAACAACAATTGCGTCGATCCATACGGCTGTGAATCCGACAGCGATTGCAAAGATGATCGCATATGTGAAGACAATAATTGCGTTGATCCAAACGGATGTGAATCCGATAGCGATTGCAAAGGTGATCGCATATGTGAAAATAACGTATGCATCAAGCCATACGGCAATGGCGATGAAGATGAAGATAACAATTTGAGAAATGATGGCGACTTGGAAGACGACAGCAGTGAAAATGGAGACATGGATGAAGAAACGGAATCAGCAGAAGAAGATGACGATGTAGTAGAATCTGACAGCAGTGAAGATGGAGATATGGATGAAGAAACGGAATCAGCAGAAGAAGATGATGAGCCCGACGGCGATGTCGGCGACGACTGTGAAGTTGACGAAGAATGCATGGAAAACCTTTCCTGCGACGATTTCACTTTCAAATGTGCTGAGCAGACTTGTAAAACCGCTGCCGACTGTGTAGACGACACCAGCACCACGGAAATGACCTGCGGCGAAGACTTCCTTTGCTATGCAAAGCCCTGCCTGAATAGCGTTGACGACTGCTCGACCGGTTTTGCTTGCTTAGGTGGTGTTTGTAAAATTGCTCCGAGTTGTAACACCGCTGACAGCATCGTCATCAACGAAGGCAGTGGCCTGATCACTGAGGGCGCAGTCCTAACGTTGAGCGCAACCGTATTCAACGTTAACGGCGCTAAGCTGGAATTGCCCCCGGACTTCACTTGGACGGCAACATCCACCGGCGACACCGTTACCGTAGATGCCAACGGCAAAATCACAGGCGGAGCCACCGACGGTAACGCCACAATCGAAGTTA
>CAYTHG010000057.1:0-1000 GCA_964437525.1 uncultured Myxococcales bacterium
AGCAAGCTTTGCAGAGTCGTTTACAAAACCCAGGTGGCAAATACCAGAAGAGAAGGATGCACGGCGACAAGTAAGGCAACGAGGCAGACCGCCAGGTGATCGCCGATGAGTTTTCGAGCAAGTCGAGCGGACATGAAAACAAGTCCGACCTGTAAGATACCGCCTAAAATCCTGATAAAAATCAAAGGATCTATATGCAGGGTAAAAGGCAGATACAGAATCAGAGTCCACAAAAAATTGGTAAAACCTTCAAGGTATTGGCCGGAATTCCAGACCAGTCCTTCTCCCATCGCCAGATTTTGGGAATATCGTAGGGATATAAAGGCGTCGTCGATGAAATTCGGGAATAATCCTGCCCACAAGCCGGAAATCAATGCCGAGATCCACACGAAAACTCGGCAGGCTTTTTCGACCTTGCCTCCTGTGAGGTGCTCCACTGTCGGGAATATCCGGGTTTCCGTCTTTTGTTTCAGTTCATTCATCAGAATACTGTCTCCCCACAAAATACGGGATCGCATCATAAGCATACTGTTTATGTACTGGATTACGGTGTAAGTGTTAAGTTTTTCGTGAAAAAAACTGAAAAGCATCCAATCTGAAGGCCTCAGAATTTACTGACAAGGCAAAGAAATTGTGCTAACCTTTCCGGCGACTGAAACAGGCCCATGGGAGGCTTTGGCGTGTTAATTGATAATGTTTTAGGGTTATTGCTCTTTTGCATATATAAAGTAGAGCATAACACGCAAACGCGGACTTGTTCCGCCACAGTCAAATCTGGCAATCACAATAGGAGGAGGAATCTAAGTGTTCCGTTTTACGGAAACAGGATTCACGCCTATTGATGTACTTGGATTGAAATGATGGGATGGAGGCAATAATACAATATTGCCCTTGTGTAAAGCTTGAGAGATGGAGAAAACTAAAATGAGTGTTGTCACTGAAGCAAAGGGCCGGGAGGGGGCAAGCAAGTTTGATCTGGCGCTGGGCAATTACGCTGGCG
>CAYTHG010000057.1:1010-14599 GCA_964437525.1 uncultured Myxococcales bacterium
AGGTCAGATAATTCCTCTGCTGCAAGCCGCCCAGGAAAGTTACGGCTATATCCCTGAAAACGCCATCGGGCGTATCAGCGATGTGACCGGAACCGCCGAAAGCGAGATTTTCGGCGTAGTTACCTTCTATAAGCAGTTCAGAATGAAACCCTTGGGGCGTTTCCTTATCAGGCTTTGCGACGGAACCGCCTGCCATGTCAACGACTCCAAGATGCTCAAAGAAATCATCGAAGACGAGTTGAAACTGGATGCCGTAAACGACACCACCAAAGACGGGTTGTTCACTTTGGAAACGGTGGCTTGCCTTGGCTGTTGCAGTCTGGCTCCCGTTATCATGGTAAACGACAAGACTTACGGCAGGCTGACACCGCAGAACTTGAGAAAGATCCTGCGCAAGTACAAAAAAGAAGGTAAACAAAAGTGATGGAAAGGCAGGGATAGCAGAAGTGACTACCATTACAGTAGGTACAGGAACATGTGGACTCGCTGCTGGAGCTGACGGCGTATTGGACACATTGAAGAATCTTTTCGAACAGGAAAAACCCGCAGGCGTGGAACTGCGCGAAACCGGCTGCATGGGCATGTGCTACCGTGAAGTGCTGGTCGAATACGAAGACGAAAATGGCAAGTACCTTTACGGGGGCGTATCTCCCGATTCTGCCAAGCGCATCTTCAAAGAGCATGTCATTGAAGGCAAGCCGGTCGAAGATCTCTTGGTATTGCAGGACGATGCCAAGGGGCAGGAAGCCTCGTTTATGGAAAAACAGAAGCGCATCGTTTTGCGCAACTGTGGCCATATCGACGCCATGTCGATTGACGACTACCTTGAACGCGACGGTTACAAGTCCATAGAAAAAGCCCTGAAGACTCTGGAGCGCGACGAGCTTATCCAGCTCGTTCTGGATTCTGGCATACGCGGTCGCGGCGGCGCGGGCTTCCCGACCGGTCTCAAGTGGAAATTCGCCAAGGCCTCAGCCGGCGACAAAAAATACGTGGTCTGCAACGCCGACGAAGGCGACCCCGGCGCATTCATGGACCGCAGCGTTTTAGAAGGCGACCCGCATTCGGTCATCGAAGGCATGATGCTGTGCGCTTACGCCATCGGTTCCGATGAAGGTTACATTTACTGCCGCGCCGAGTATCCGCAAGCCATTAAAAAGCTCCAGAATGCAATCGTTCAGGCGACCGAAAAAGGTTTCCTGGGCAAGGGTATTTTCGGCACCGACTTTTCGTTCAAGCTTAAAATCAAAGAAGGCGCAGGCGCTTTTGTCTGCGGCGAAGAAACCGCGCTGATAGCCTCCATCGAAGGCAAACGCGGCACACCCGGTATCCGTCCGCCGTACCCGGCAGTCAAGGGATTGTGGGGCAAGCCGACCAATATCAACAATGTCGAGACACTGGCCAACCTGCCCTGGATCGTACTCAACGGTGCCGAGGCTTTCTCTTCTATGGGAACCGAGAAAAGCAAAGGCACCAAGGTCTTCGCCATGGCCGGTAAGGTCAAGCGCTCGGGCTTGGTCGAAGTGCCCATGGGCATTACCATCAACGAGATCATCTTCGATGTCTGCGACGGTATTATAGGCGATAAAAAATTCAAGGCAGTCCAGATGGGCGGCCCGTCCGGCGGTTGCATTCCGGCGGAAATGGGAGATACCGCGATAGACTATGACCAGATCAACAAGACCGGAGCCATTATGGGTTCGGGCGGTATGATCGTCATGGACGAGACGACCTGTATGGTCGAGATGGCGCGCTTCTTTTTGGAGTTCACCCAGAACGAGTCCTGCGGACGTTGCACAAGCTGTCGCGTCGGCACTTTGAGGATGCTGGAAATTCTGGAGCGCATCGTGGCCGGTGAAGGAAAAGAAGGCGATATCGAACTGCTTCTGGAGTTGGGATACCAGATCCGCGACACTGCACAGTGCGGACTCGGGCAGACCGCTCCCAATCCGGTTTTGACCACCGTCAAATATTTCCGCGATGAATATGAAGCCCACATCAAAGACAAAAAATGCCCAGCCAAAAGTTGCCCGCTGCTGGTCAACTACTTCATTGACGCGGAAAAATGCACGGGCTGCGGTATTTGCGCCAGAGAGTGCGAAGCCAAGGCCATCACCGGAGACAAAAAGCAGCCGCACGTAATTGACACCGAAGTATGCGTCAAGTGCGGCAAGTGCATCACCGTCTGCAATTTCGATGCGGTTTACAAGGACTGACGAGGAGAATCATGGATACAAACCAGACGATCACTCTTAGTATAAATGGAAAACAGATCAGCTCTCCGGCGGGTCTGACCATATTGGAAGTTGCGCGCAAAAACGGGATTGAGATTCCGACCCTGTGCTACGATCCACGCTACAAGCCATACGGCTCGTGCCTCTTGTGCGTTGTCGAAGTCGAGGGAATGCCGAAGCTGGCTCTTTCTTGCACAACCGAAGCCAGAGACGGTATGGTTGTTGTGACCGACAACGAAAAGATTTTCGATTCACGCAGAAGCGCGCTTGAGATGCTGCTATCCAATCATTACGCCGATTGCCGTGGGCCGTGCTATATCAACTGCCCGGCAGGCGTCGATGTGCAGGGCTATCTTTCTCTGGCGAACGAAGGCCGCTATGCCGAGTCCCTTGAACTTGTCATGGAAGCCAACCCGCTGCCTTCCGTCTGCAGTCGCGTCTGTGTGCGTTACTGCGAGCGTGGCTGCCGTCGTATTGCCATAGACGACGAGCCGGTCGGAGTAAACTTTGTCAAGCGCTATGTGTCCGACATCGAAGCCGACCACATGCCCGAGCCTTTCACCGCTCCTGTAAACGGCCACAAAATCGCCATAGTCGGCAGCGGCCCGGCGGGTTTGACGGCAGCGTTCTTTTTAGCCAAGCTCGGTTATAAAGTGACCATGTTCGAGTCCAACAAGATGCTGGGCGGAATGCTGCGCTACGGTATTCCTAACTATCGCCTGTCGCACGAGATTCTTGATCGTGACATCAATTACATTCTGGCCCACGGTGTCGAAGCGAAAACCGAGACCAGTCTCGGCAAGGACTTTTCGCTCGAAGACCTCAAGGCTCAAGGCTATAAGGCGACATTCGTTGCACTTGGCGCACAGAAAGCCAAGGGAATGCGCGTCGAAGGTGAAGATGCCGAAGGCGTCATCGGCGGAGTGGAATTTTTGAAAGACGTTGTCGAAGAAACGCAGCCCAAGCTGTCGGGACACGTTGTGGTCGTAGGTGGCGGCAACACCGCCATAGACGCGGCCCGCACCGCACTGCGCTGGGGTGCCGATAAGGTTTCGGTATACTATCGCCGCACACGCAAAGAAATGCCCGCCGATATCGAGGAAATCGAAGATGCCCTGGATGAAGGCGTGGATATCCAATATCTGGCCGCACCCACAAAGGTCATCTCCGAAGGCGGCAAGCTCAAAGCATTGCGCTGCATACGCATGGAGCTTGGCGAGCCCGATGAGAGCGGACGCCGCCGCCCGGTGCCCGTCGAAGGCTCCGAGCATGACATCGAATGCAGCACGGCCATAGCCGCCATCGGACAGGATATAGACCTTTCCGGTCTGGAAAAAAGCAGCGTCGAATCCACGCGCTGGAATACGATAGTAGCCAACGACAACACGCTGGCAACCGATATGGACGGTGTCTTTGCTGGCGGTGACGCCGTCAGTGGGCCAATGGCCGCCGTGGACGCAATCGGTGCCGGACGCCGCGTAGCACGCGCCATCGACCGCTACGTCACAAAGGGCAAGGCCGAAAAGCTTCAGGAGGAGTTCCTCAGTAAAAAAACAAATCTGGCCGAGTTGCCTTCTGACTTCTTCGAGGGCATTCCAACCAGCCAGCGCACGCACACTATCAAGGAAGATCCCAAAGAGCGCATCAACACTTTTGAAGAATTGGATCACGGTATAGATCCCGACACCTTGAACAGTGAAGCCGGCCGTTGCCTGTCCTGTGGTTGTTCCGCCGTCCACACCTGCGACCTCAAAAAATACGCGGGCGAATACGACGTGGACCAGAAACATCTGGCAGGCAAAGTCTCGACCTTCAAGCCAGATATGCGCCATCCCTATATCACCATTGACAACAACAAGTGCATCCTGTGCGGTCGCTGTGTCAATACCTGTGCCGACGTACTCAAGTCATCGGCGCTGGGCTTTGCATATCGCGGCTTCGAGACGATCGTTATGCCGACCATGGGACGCGCCTTGCAGGACACTACCTGTATTTCCTGCGGTAACTGCATTGAGTCCTGCCCGACCGGAGCCATAGACTACAACCTGCCCTTCGACAGGCCCGGCCCCTGGCTGACTGCGCCCAGCTACTCGGTCTGCAACCATTGCGGCGTCGGCTGCGAAGTGACTTTCAATAAAAAGGACGACGAGCTATGGTGGGTCGGTTCAAAATACGCCGACAAATATACACCGGGTTACCTGTGCGCTACAGGTCGCTTCGGACATCATTTCATTAAAAGCGACAAACGCATAAGTTCGGCCATGATAGACGGCAAGCCTGTAGAGCTTGAAGCCGCACTGGATAAGGCTCTGGCCGGATTGAAAGCCGTTGCCGATAAACACGGCCCGGATTCCATAGCCTTTCTGCTTTCGCCCAAGTCCACCAACGAAGAGTTGTTTATGGCAAAAGTGCTGGCAAACGAAAGCTTCAAAGGAAGCCATTTGGCCAGTCTCGACAGGCTTGAAGCGGGTTGCGCCTGCAATATCGCATCCACTGCAACACTGGACGACATCAAGTCTGCCAAGCTGATATTCTCCATCGGCTGCGACGTGATGGCCGAAAACCCCGTGCTGGGTTTTGATATCAAGCGCACGGTACGCAAAGGCGCCGAGTTGCTGCGAGCCTCAGCCAGCATGGACGAGACGGCAGGC
This sequence comes from uncultured Myxococcales bacterium, assembly GCA_964437525.1. GTDB lineage: Bacteria > Myxococcota_A > SURF-8 > SURF-8 > SURF-8 > JAKQSH01. Next base: position 5,896 of record CAYTHG010000057.1, read on the forward strand.
TTTGCGTCCGAGCACATTCAAATCGCCGACGACAAGCAGGCCGCATTTGTAAACGCGCTTGCTCTTGCCGTACTGGAAGACGCTACCAACAGCCAGGCTGCGCTTGAAGGCTTCGCCGAGTTCAAAGCTTCGTTGCCGAAGAGCCTTGATAAAGCCGCTGAGCTTTGCGGCGTTGAAGTCGAGATCATTCGTCAACTGGCTCAAAAGTTGACAGATGCCGACCAAAAGGCAGTGCTTATCACTGGCGACGCATGGCATGTTTTAGCCGAAGCGCTCTCAAACCTGGCGCTCTTGTGCGGCAAGGGTTTCGTGTTGACGCGCAAGCATTCCAACAGTCAGGGCTTAGCACAACTGCTGAGTAGCTGCGACCTTGGTGCTGCAAAGGCAGCCATCGCCGCCGGCAAGATCAAGGGACTCTTCCTTCTGGGCGAAGACCCGAGTGTTGGCGACGAGTTTGCCAAGCTGCTTGACGGAGCGGAGTTTGTGGTGGCAATGGATGCTTTAGAAAGCGGCAGCAGCAAAGCCGCCGCTGTGGTATTGCCTGCCAGCGCGTATGCCGAATCAAACGGCAGCGTCACGGCCTACGACGGCATCAGGCGTAGCTTTAAGCGCGTCTTTGAACCAGTGGCAGGCAAAGACGGCTTCGAGATTCTGAGCGCACTTTATGAAAAAGCCAGCGGCAATAAAGCTCCGGCTTTAAATGAAATCGAGCCTGTCAAAGTCGAAGCCAGGTTTGCTCTCTATCCTGTAACTGCATCCGGTAAAGCCTCTCGCCGCACGGCTTTCAGTTCCATCGAGCGTCACGCCATTGAAGTGAAAAGCGAATTGATTCCAACTGAAAAAGCGTAAAAGATATTTTATGCAGCCAATCGAGCCCGCCGGAATCTCCGGCGGGCTTTTTTATTGTTACTAGGTTTTTAGTTCTTGACAGAATCGACATTGTATTGTTAGATGACCCACGAGGTGATAGACATGACTAGCAAGACTGATTCTAAAAACCTGACAAGCGCGCTTGAGGATTATCTGGAGACGATCCAGAAGCTTGTGGACGACAAGGGCTATGCCCGTGTGCGCGATATCTGCAAGGTGCGTGGCGTCAAGTCGGGTTCGGTTTCTCCTGCTGTCAAGCGTCTGTCGAACATGAAGCTTATCAACCACGAACGCGGCGAATTCATCACTCTGACTGCAAAAGGCGAAACCATCGCCCGTCGCACTCAGGCCCGCCACGATCTTTTGGTGCGCTTTCTGCAAGATGTGCTGATGGTAGAACGCAAGCAGGCCGAGAACGATGCCTGTGCCATGGAGCATCATCTGTCGGATTCCAGTGTCGATAAGCTGACACGGTTTTTCGAGTTCATCCGCAATTGTCCCGAAGGCCAGGACGATTTTCTGAAACGCTTTCACGACTGTCCGATAGTCAATAAAAGCAAGAAGACTTGCAGTCGCAGCTCTGCGGGAAGGCACAAAACGCCGCCCATCGGTAAGCGGTTGAACGTCTTGAAGCCCGGCGAGTGTGGCAGTGTCTCCCGTATAGATGCAAGCGACAAGCTGCGAGGAAAACTGATAAACCTCGGTTTTTTGCCGGGAGTGGAAGTGGAAATGGATCGCAATGGCAAGCAGGGTCCTTTGCAAGTGATCCTTAAAGGACACAAGATAAAAATAAGCCGGGAAGAATCCAAGGCGGTACTGCTGCAATAAATATATTTTTTTGCAGATATTACTAGTCGCATCTAGCATTAATAGTGAAGGCTCATGATAGGCAAGCGGTCAAAACATATATTTGCATACATCGCAATCGCACTGCTGGTACAGGCTTGGGCAGGTGTCTGGCTGGATGGCTTTGTCGAAACACATTATTGGAACCGTCAGACTCAGCTATATGAGCACGCTCCCGCCGGTACGTATTTTCTCTCCGTTCACGCTTCTCATGTTCTTGGAGCCTATGAAAGGGAAGATGAAGAACCATGGGAAGAGGATGTGTGTCCGGTACCCCTTCTGCTACAGGGCGCCTCCGGCTTTTCGGGGAAGTTTGTCTCTATTTGCAAGCCTTTCAACTCGCTCACCAGTGCTATACTTCTTGATATTGTTGCTTGCGCAGCTATGTCCCCTGTTTTCTACGCGCCAAAGAACTCGCCGCCTTCTGTTGTATAGGAGTCGGCGAAGCCCCACGATAAAAGGCAGCTTACAGCGTGTGTTATTTATTTTTGCACGCTCGGTCTTTTGTCGATCTTAGAATCATTCGCCCATCATTTGATCTATTTAATCTTGAACTATGTATTGCTGTGCGCAATTGCGCCTGGAGGTAGTTATGTTTGAAGTACTCGAAAAAGGCGGGGTGATGATGATCCCGATTCTGTTCTCGTCCGTAATCGCCCTGGCTGTCATAGTGGACAGGTTGCTGGCGACAAGCCGTGTCAAGCTGGCTCGTGACTCGCAGATAAAAGAGCTTTTCAATTGCGTGGCAAGAGACGAGGAGGCGCAGTTTATGGAAGCGTTCAATAATTCTCACGCTCCGATATTCAAGGTGATGAATGCGATCCTAGAATCGAAGGGAGACGAGTCCGCAGCCGAAAAAGCCGCCGGATTATCGGGCGACAAAATATTGCGTGTCTTGAATCGCCGCCTTGAATGGCTTGCCATTTTGGGATCGCTGGTTCCATTGATGGGGCTTTTGGGTACGGTAATCGGTATGATAAAGGTGTTCTCGGATGTGGCGGCAGCGGGAGATGTCAGCGATATCACGCTGCTTGCCGGCGGCATATGGGAAGCGCTCTTGACGACGGCGGCAGGAATGGCGGTCGCAATCCCCATATTGCTGGTCTATCACGCCTTCCAGTCCAAGATTGATAATATTGCCTTCGAGATGCGCCAGCGTTCTGAAGAGTTGATAGTTCTGCTGCGGAAATGCGGGAGACTGTAATGATACAGTTCACTCAGCAAAATAAAAAGTCTCCGTCGGACGTGAACCTGACGCCCATGATCGACATTATCTTCAATTTGCTTATCTTCTTTTTGATCGTAGCTGTGATAAGCCAGAAGGGTTTGAACATAAGCCTGCCCAAGACCACTACGGCAGAAAAGCGTCCCGACAAGAGTATTGAAATATCTCTAACAAAGGACAAGTCCATACTGTTCAACGGCGCGAAGGTTATGGAGACGGATCTTGAGGCGCGTTTGCTGGAAGAAAAGAACAAGCCGGAACAGGACAAGGCCGACAGCATAATATTGAAGGCCGATCAGGACGCGCCATTCGGGATGTTCGTGATAGTCATGGACACGGCTCGCAAGATCGGTCTTAAAAATCTTGTGATAGCAACCAAATTGAAACCGCAGCCTGCCACGGGAGAAAGTAAATGAGTGACAGGCTATTCGCTTTCGCTGTGATGTTGTCTTTGCTTGTTCATGCCGGACTGCTTGCGAAAGAAACGAAATGGTTTGAAAAGGAAGATGCGAGAATTGTTCGCATCCCTTTATTACTGGAGGAAAACGCGCCACCGCCACCGCCTCCACCTGAACCGGAAGAAAAAAAGAAGCCACCCAGGCGCAAACCGAAACCGCAAAACCTGCCCGACAAAATCGAGAAGGTGGTCGAGGGAGACGGTCTGCGGGGAGGAGAGCTTGTTGAGGCCGATGTCGGTGATTACGAATCTGGACCGCCTCAGGCACCTCCTCTTGCCAAGGCTAAACCGAAAATCGACAGACGTAAGTTGACCAGAGAGTTTTTGAAAAAAGTGCGTGACCAGCTTGCAGCGAACAAGCAATATCCTCTTGTCGCCCGCAGGATGGGTCTGAAGGGACAGGTCAAGTTGTCCTTCGTGATTACGCAGGATGGAACCTTTAAAAAGATAGTCATTAAAAGAAAATCCGGACACGACGTTCTTGATCGAGCTGCATTGGCGACCGTCACAGGATTAAGCGGACAGATCAAGCGCCCTTGTGTTCTCGGGAGAAACCCATTGAAAACTTCGGTAACCTTGCGTTACCAGCTTAACTGAAAAGGAAAAACAATGTTCAAGCACGGATTGCTCTTTGTGGTGCTTTTTGCACTTGCAATGCAGACAGGACTAGCAAACGCAGAGGAGGCTATAGGTAAGTCAGATAAGAATTCCATGTCGATAAATGAAGCTGATATCAAAGATCCAATCAAGGAGTTCGATAAGGCGGGAGAAGATGTGGCAAACGAGGAAGAGCCCGCCATCAAAGAGGATGCCATAACGATTGCTGAATACGAAGGAGTCGTTCTCGATCCCAATGGGCTTCCTGTTACGCAGGCGATAGTGACTGTAATGGAAGCTGGTGTTGAAGCGAAAAGCGGCAAAGGCGGACTTGTAAAACTGAATATTGCTTCGGGCAGCTATGAGGTAACAGTTGAGGCCAAAGGTTTTACCACACTGCAAGAAACACTCGAACTCGACGAGGTTGCACTTGCAAGCGGCTTCGAGTTGATGTTGGAATACCAGATCGAAGACGTTGTTGTAACCGGAACAAAGACAGAACGCCTGGCGGTCGAAGCTCCGGTAAAAACGCAGGTGGTGACGCGCAAGGACATTGAGCGCAAGCAGGCCGACAACCTGGCCGATGCGCTGGACGGATCGACAGGAGTACGCACTGAGACGAACTGTCAAAATTGCGGCTTCACGCAGATCAGACTCAACGGACTCGAAGGACAGTACACCCAGATCCTGATTGACGGCAAACCGGTGGTGTCGTCGCTGGCCTCGGTATATATGGCCGAGCAGATTCCAGAAGAAATGATAGAGCGTGTCGAGATCGTCAAGGGCGGCGGCTCGGCGCTTTATGGAGGTAACGCGGTCGGCGGCGTTGTCAACATTATTACCAGACGCCCGACCGATGATTATGCCAGCGTGCTGTTCCGCACAGGCGTTGTCGGTGTGGGGACCGGCGACACTGGCAACGAGTACCGCTTGTCCGCCAATGGTGGCGTGGTCTCGAAAGACCGTAAGCTGTCTTTGCATGTCTTTGCCGGAATGTACCGCCGTGACGAATGGGATGCCAACGACGATGGCTTCTCGGAAATCGGCAGAGTGCGCCAGATAGAAGGAGGAGCCGAAACATATCTGGAGTTGCTGCCGGATACCGAATTGCAGTTGAAATTCCACGCGCTGCGCGAACACAGGCGCGGCGGCGATACCATCGACAGCCCTGAACACGACTCGGGCATAGCCGAATCCATTCACACCAATCGCCTGGGTATCGATGCCCGTTTCAAACATTGGCCGACCAGCGATATCAATTACGAGATCGGTTACGGATTGGCCTTGACGGAGCGCAACTCCTACTACGGCGGGGGTGGTAACGTCGATCCATATGAACTCCTGCCCGAAGACAGGGACGATTTCACTGACGCGAGTTGGGAACAATTTGCAGAAACTATGGCTGCCAAGCAGGGAGCCAGCAATGCCTATGGTAGAACCGAGAATTATGTTCACACCGCCGATGCTACTTACAACCATCACTTCAGCGGTTTAGGCGATCATATCTTGAGCGTAGGTGCCCAGTTCTCGGGTGACAAACTGGAAGACGAGTTCCCCGGCTATGATAAATTTACGGACGAATTCTACTGGAACGTGGCCGGGTTGGCGCAGCACAACTGGATCTGGTCCGACTGGGGCGAATGGGTTTTGGGGATTCGTGTAGATAAGCACAGCGAACTGGAGCAGCCTGTTCCCAATCCGCGCGTTGCCTTGAAATTCAAGCCGCTGCACTGGCTCAAGTTGCGCACGTCCTTTGCCACCGGCTTCCGCGCGCCGCAGATCTTCGATGAGGACTTGCACATTACCGTCATGGGCGGTGAGGGGCAGACAATTGAAAACGACTCCGATCTGGATGCCGAAAAGTCTTACAGTCTGTCACAGCAGGTAGCCATGGATGGCAACGTCGGTTCAGGCTGGCGCTTGAAAGGTGGCGTCAACGGCTTTATGACCATCATCAAGGATATGTTCGCTTTGGACGAACGCGACGATCCGACGACGGTCGGCCAGTTGGAATTCGCAAGGGTAAATGGCGGGCAGGCCATGGTATATGGCGGTGAGATTGAATTCGGCACCAGTTATAAAGAAGTCTGGGATCTGGATCTGGGCGTCACGGTCGAGCAGGCTAAAAACGACGAAGCTGACCCGGATTTTGGTTCCAAGGAATTGTTCAAAACTCCGAATCTCTACGGCTTTGCATCGACTTTTATTCAGCCGGTCAAGGGGCTGGAGATATCCACAGGAATGGAGGTCACCGGACCAATGAAAGTTCCCCATTATGAAGGCGATGTGCCGATGGATGCCGAAGGAGAGCCAGTAGCACAGCTCGAGGAATCACCCTGGTTTGTGGATTGGGACGCCAGTATTGCATACCGTTGGGATTTTCAGGCCGGTTTTCACCTGAAGCCTTTTGTCCGCATTAAAAACATACTCAATTCATATCAGGACGATTTCGACAAGGGCGAAGGCCGCGACGCCGGGTATGTCTACGGCCCGCGCCAGCCCCGCACAGTATATGGTGGTTTGAAAGGCGGCTTTTAAAACTGCGTTGCTGAAAATGTCTGAAGGATAGCAAAGGAAAGCCCCGGCCTTTAGAGGTCGGGGCTTCTGGCTTTATGGAAGAAATTATCGGTATCAAAGTATGCAGTAGGGATTGTGATTGTGGGTGTGCAGCACTGCCATTAATCGTTGATATACATGATTCAAGTTTGCGTCCAGTATCCGCGAAACCTTCAGCGTATAAGGCCAGCATCATGATTTTAATTATACTCTCTACAAAATTATTATTTGTCTTTGTCGCAGTTAAAAGCTTTGATAAAATATTATTGAAGTTGTCCGCATACCCAGACACGGCAAGAATCACAGCTCATGCTATTGCCAGCCCGTCGTCAAAGGAGGCATTCAATGAACCATAAAAGCAGACATGTCGAGTTGCCGCATGTGAAAAGTAAAATGCTGCCGCCTGTCTACTTTTGGGCTAGCGTCGCCGCAGCTTTTGTTCTGCACTTTGCACTTCCTCTTTATGAGATTATCTTGTCGCCCTGGCGCTGGTCGGGAGCTTTGTTTGTCGTTTTCGGGTTCATAATAAATATCTGGACCGACAAGCTTTTCAAGCGCGATGACACCACAGTCAAGCCGTATGAAGAACCCTGCAAACTGGTGGCGGACGGGCCTTTTCGTTTAAGTCGCAACCCCATGTATGTCGGTATGACCTCGGTATTGCTGGGGCTCGCCATAATGTTCGGGACGCTGACGCCCTTTATTTGCCCGATCTTTTTCGCAATCGCCATGCAGTTGATATTTGTCCCCTGCGAAGAAGCGAACATGCAACGGCAGTTTGGAAGCTAGTATGAGACATATAAAAAAGAAGTCCGCCGCTGGCTATAAACTGGAGTTTTAAAAATGCCTTTCATTATCAAAAGTCTTGCCCAAGCCATGATGAAGCAGGCCGGTAGTCCTAGTGGATATATAGGTCGCCTGATGGGGCGCATGATGAACCGTTTTCATCATTCTACCTACCTGCTGGCGGAAAAAGAAGCTAGCAAGCTCGAAGATGCCACCGTTCTGGACATAGGTTGCGGCGGAGGGCGGATGCTCAACATGATGGCCTCTTGCCCTCAGGTTGAAAGAGCTTACGGTATAGACCATTCGTCCGACATGGTGGAGCTGTCCAGAAGAAACAATCGCTCCTTGATCGATTCGGGTAAGGTCTCAATTGCCGAAGGCGAAAGCGATGCGCTTGAATTTCAGGACGAATATTTCGATATGGTAACGGCTTTCGAGACCGTTATATTCTGGCCGGACTGGGAAAAAAGCTTTTTGGAAATTGAACGTACATTAAAGCCCGGCGGGATTCTGCTGCTTGTCAACCGCAGACCGGAGGCCAGCAAAAAAGACAATGTCTGGGCTTCGGCTATCAATATCCGCAGTCTGGACGAATTGAAAACGAGCCTTGAGAAATCGGGCTTTGAGGATGTACTGACAGATAATGAAGCCTGCCCCGGATGGCTGTATGTAAAAGCGACTAAAGCTCTATAGCTCGTCTGTATACAGGTACGATCAATTTCACATCGGGATAGCGTTCGACCATCAGTTTCTTCATCGGCTTAGCATCGACATAACGGCTGATGGGCGGGAAGGCGTCGTCGAAGTGGTGCAGCAAAAGCGCTTTCGGTTGCAGGCGCTCGACTGCATCAAGTGCCAGACCTTCAATTTTGGAATGTCCCTGAAAAGCAAGGCTCAATACATCGACGCCTTTGGGGTACTCGACGTTCTCTGCAAATCCCAGGCTGCCGAAATGTAAAATGCTCTTGCCTTCGCATTCTATCAGCCAGGCATGGCTGGCGCCCATGGGCATGTTGAGATGATCTTTTATATCGTGAGCGAACATTCCCCAGGATGCGGGATTGGCCAGCTTTGCCAGCAGCTCCCACAAAAGCGGCAAGTCGAACTTGACGTGGCGGGCCTCGTAATTATTGAAGGTGAAGGCTCCGAGTTTGTAAGGGCCGCCTGAGGAGGTGTCTTTGAGCAACTCTGCTTTGATGCCGAGTTTATCTTTCAGATTGGCGGAAACCTCGAGCGGCGCGTAAATGGGTTTTGGGTATGTCTTTGTGATAGCCGGAAAATCGGCTACGTGATCGAAGTGACCGTGTGAAACCAGTATGGCGTCTGTATCTGCGATATCTTCTAAGACCAGCGGTTTAAGCTTTGGA
>CAYTHG010000058.1:0-14527 GCA_964437525.1 uncultured Myxococcales bacterium
GTTATCCTTTTCAAGCGTAATGTATCTTCTCAAGCAATTCTTGTCCGTATTGGCAAGATGGCTTTTAAATGCAGTTTTTTGCCGAAAAAGCTTGACAGAAGGCTGGGATTTTAATATCAATTTCAGGCTCGGAACTGCGTTGTGAATTTTTGAAGAAGGAAACAAATTATGGCGCACTATAAATCAGCAATCAAACGTATTCGCACCAATGAGAAATAACGTCTGCGCAATAGCCATAACATGAGCAATATGCGCACTGCCTTGAAGAAATTCCAGACTCTTTTGGATGAGAATCCTGAAGAAGCCAAAAAAGAATTTCCGAAGATGATGAAAGTCATCAGCAAGACAGCCACTAAGGGAGCCATCAAGAAGAACACTGCTAGCCGCAAGATCTCCCGTTTGGCAAAGGCTATTGACAGAGGTTTGAACAACGGTTAATCGTTAAGCTCCAATACAATCGCAAAATCGGTTGTTTTGGGGCTACTTTTTTATGTTGAGTTTGCATCGCTTTTAGCCATTGGGATGCATACTGATTGTTAACTTTTCCGCTAGATGGATGCGGTTCTAGGCATGGATGACCAGACGGATTCCAGCCTAATTTGTTGGGGATGTAGAACCGAGAGGTTCCCTCAAAAAATTGCGGCGCAGGCGCAGACGCTGATCCCCCCATTACTATCCACAACCAAATCAATTGGTTTTATGCACCTTTCGGCATTCTGTCGAGAGGTTTTTTTGTATCTGGATTCCAAGCATACTTTCGACCTTATAGTGCGTGCAAATCGGAGGCAGAAATGGGTTTGACCATTGCACAAAAAATCTTTGTTGCTCATAAGGGTAACGGTTCTCTGGAAAAAGGCGCGGAGTTGGGACTGGTCGTAGATCAGTGTCTGACCCAGGATTCTACAGGCACAATGGCCTGGCTTGAATTCGAAGCGCTGGGTCTTGATCGCGTCCGCAGTGAGAACGCGGTCAGCTACAATGACCACACTTCACTTGGTTTCAAGGGCGAATCCACCGACGATCACTTCTTTTTGATGTCGATTGCCAAAAAATATGGAGCGATTTACTCCAAGCCCGGCAACGGCGTCTGCCACCAGATTCAATACGAGCGCTTCGGCGTTCCCGGAAAAACCCTTTTGGGTTCCGACTCCCACACTCCGACAGGTGGCGGCCTGGGCATGATGGCCATAGGTGCCGGAGGCATGGATGTAGCCGTTGCCATGGGCGGTGGGTGTTTTTACCTCAAAGTTCCCAAAATCATGAAGGTCAATCTGACCGGAAAACTCAACTGGGGCTGCTCGGCCAAAGATATGATTCTGACGCTCCTGCGCCAGATCAGTGTCAAGGGCGGTGTCGGCTATATTATCGAATACGGTGGCGAAGGCATCAAGACCTTGAGCGTCCCCGAGCGCGCCACCATCACCAATATGGGTGCCGAGAGCGGAGCGACTACCTCCATTTTCCCGTCAGATGAAATCACGCGCCAGTTCATGGTCCGTCAGGGCCGCGAGGCCGACTGGGTGGCTTTGGAAGCCGACCAGGACGCCGCATACGACAAAATCATCGACATCGACTTAGGCGAGATCAAGCCTGTTGTAGCCATGACGGGTATGCCTGACAACGTCTTTGATATCGCCGAGATTCCCGAAGAGGAAAAGAAACTGGAGCAGGTGTTTATCGGTTCCTGCACCAACGGTGGTTATCTGGACCTGCGTCGCGGAGCATTGATGCTAGAAGGCAAAAAGGTCAACTCCGATATCGACCTGATCGTCTCGCCGGGTTCGCGCCAGGTGCAGATGATGTTGATTGAGGACGGCTCTTACGGGATTTACACCCGCGCCGGTGCCAGACTTATAGACCCCGGCTGCAACGCCTGTATAGGAATCGGATTCGTTCCGGGCGAAGGTCATCGTTCCCTGCGTACCACCAACCGCAACTGGCCGGGACGCGGCGGCAGCGCCAAGGCGAAAATCTGTCTGGCGAGCGTTGAGACCTGTGTCGCTTCGGCCATTGCAGGTTACATAAGCGATCCGCGCCAGATGGAAGCTGTCAAGGTTGAAGAACCTACAAGCTATATGATTGAAGACACACTCTTCCTGACCCCCGAAAAAGCCGATCCGGGAGTGGAAGTCAGGCGTTCCTCCAACATCGCTTCTATCCGCCAGCAGGTTCCCCCGGCGGACGTTCTGGAAGGCAAAGTACTGTTGAAAGTCGGTGACGGCATCTCGACAGACGATATTCTTCCGGCCGGTCCTCTTACTCAGCACTTGCGCTCCAACCTGCCCAAGATTTCCGAGTTCACCTTCTATTATGAAGACGAAACTCTGGCCAAACGCGCTATCGAAGCGGGCGGCGGATTTTTAGTCGGCGGTGACAACTATGGACAGGGCTCTTCGCGTGAACACGCTGCACTGGGTCCGCACCAGTTGGGCATCAAGGCTGTTTTGGCAAATAACTTCGCCCGTATCCACTGCGCCAACCTGATAAACGTCGGCATTCTGCCCATAGAGTGCGACACCGCAGGTATTGACAAGGATGACGAGCTTGCCATCGACATTACTGATTTGAGCGGCAAATTGACGGTCAGGAATGTCAGCAAAGGCGCTGATGTCCCCGCAGTTGTCAAACTTTCCGAGCGCGAAAAAGCCATGATTCGCGCCGGTGGCCTTTTGGCTTATACGACAAACAACTAACTTGATTTTTTATTTATAACTCAGGAGTATACTGGAGGAAAAATGAGCAAAATCACGCTTCCAAACGTAATAGTTGAAATCGACGGCGACGAGATGACTCGCGTTATCTGGCAGATGATCAAGGACAAACTGCTGTTCCCCTACCTCGATCTGAATCTTGAATACTACGATCTGCACGTCAAAAAGCGCGACGACACCGACGACCAGATTACAATCGATGCCGCCAACGCCATTGCCAAGCACGGCGTGGGCGTCAAATGCGCCACCATCACCCCCGATGCCGGTCGCGTCGATGAGTACGACCTCAAAAAAGCCTGGCGTTCGCCCAACGGAACTCTGCGTTCCATTCTGGACGGCACAGTCTTCCGCACCCCGGTCATGGTCAAAAATATTCCGCCTGCGGTGAATGCCTGGGAAAAACCTATCACCATCGCCCGTCACGCTTTCGGTGACGTTTACAAGGCGACCGAGGTCGCTGTTAAAGGGCCGGGTAAAGTCGAGTTGGTCGTGACCGACGCCGACGGAAACAAGACCGCTCAGACCGTGCATGACTTTGAAGGCGATGGCGTTGTTATGGGAATTTTCAACGTAGACAAGAGCATTCGCTCTTTTGCCAAGTCCTGCATTCAGTACGCAATCGCGCAGAAACTGGAATTGTGGTTCGGAGCCAAAGACACCATCGCCAAGATATACGATGGCCGCTTCCGCGATATCTTTTCAGAAGAAGTTGAAAAAGCCAAGGACGAACTTGAGGCCGCCGGTGTCAACTACCGTTACCTCTTGATCGACGACGCCGTAGCACAGATCATGAAACACCCCGGCGGCGTTTTGTGGGCCTGCAAGAACTACGATGGCGATGTCTTCTCCGACATGGTAGCAGCCGGATTCGGATCACTGGGAATGATGACTTCCGTACTGGTATCGCCGGACGGAAAGTTTGAATACGAAGCCGCCCACGGCACCGTCAGGCGCCATTACATGGAACACCTGAAAGGCAACCAGACCAGCACCAACTCGGTGGCCAGTATTTTTGCCTGGAGCGGTGCCATTCGCAGGCGCGGTGAGATGGACGGTGTGGACGAAGCGGTTCGCTTCGCCAATAACCTTGAAGAAGCAGTTCTGGAAACCATCGAATCCGGAACCATGACCAAAGACCTTACCCGTCTGGCACAACCCAAGGTAGATGGCTTCGTCAACACGGCGGAGTTCTTGGAGATCGTCGCCGGCAGGTTGGCAGAAAAGATGAACTAATCATTTGGTAAACTGACCAAGGAGGTTAATCATGGCGCATCGAGCAATCAGAGAAGCCGATGCCAAGCGGCTCTTGAGTCGCTCACTCAAAGGGCAGGGGTTCTTGAAGGAGAGCTTCCGCGACATAGGCGTTGACAACAATACGGATCTTGAAACGCTTCCGCGCTCTTATCCGTGGCTGGCCGGAGGACATATTGTCGTCAAGCCGGATATGTTGTTCGGTAAACGCGGAAAGAAAAAACTCGTACAACTCGACATTAGCTGGAGCGATGCTAAAAAATTCCTGAAGGCCAATATCGGCAAGAAGTGCACCATCGACGAGAAGACCGGCACTCTTGACAATTGGGTGTTGCAGCCTTTCGTTCATCACAAAGAGGAATTCTATTTCAGTATTCGCGGCGACGACGGTCACGACATGTTGATGTTCTCCACCGCCGGTGGCGTGGATATCGAGGCTCACAAAAAATCCATCAGAATCATGAGGGTTCCCCTGGGTGAAGGCTTCGACGAAGAGAGTATCAAGGACAAGCTTTTAAGTGGTATTCGTCAGAAAGAGATGAAGGAAAAGCTTGCCAACTTCATGATGCACGTCAACACCTTCTTCGTGGATTACGGGCTGGTTTCAATCGAGATGAACCCCTTCACTTACACCAACGAGAAAACCCTGCGTCCCCTGGATTTGCGCGTTGTTCTGGATGACACAGCATTCTTCGAGCAGGGCGATCACTGGGGCAAAAAGTTCGACTTCCCCGAGTCTTTCGGTGCCAAAGAAGGCGAAGATGAAAAATACATCAGCTCCTTAGATGCCAAGACCGGTGCCAGCTTGAAGCTGAAGGTTTTGAATCCCGAGGGTCGTGTCTGGACCATGGTAGCCGGTGGCGGCGCTTCGGTTATTTACGCCGATACCATCGCCGATCTGGGACATGCTCCCGAAATGGCCAACTACGGAGAATACTCGGGCAATCCCAACCGCGAGATGACACGCGAATATGCGCGCACCATGTTGGACCTGATGACCCGCAAGCCCGACCCGAAGGGGCGCGGTAAAATATTGTTGATTGGCGGCGGTGTCGCCAACTTCACCGACGTTGCCAAGACTTTTGAAGGCATCATAGATGCCATTCGCGAGTACAAAAGCAAGCTCAAGAAAGTCAATACGCAGATCTACGTTCGTCGCGGAGGTCCGAATTACAAAGAAGGCCTGCGCATGATGCGTGATCTCGGTGAAGAATTGAAGATACCGATTGAAGTCTATGGTCCTGAAACGCACATGACCTATATCGTGCGTAAAGCTTTGGAGCAGTGAGAGGGAAACCATGTCGCCAAAAAGAAAACAGTACAAATTATTCAACCGTAAAACGCAGGCAATAATTTACGGAGTCCAGGCCAACGCCATTCAGCGTATGCTCGACTTCGACTTTACCGTAAAGCGTAAAACGCCTTCGGTCGCCTGTATCGTAGATAAAACCAGTTCCGGCTATCACAAGGTTTTCTTCGGAGAAGAAGAAATCCTTCTGCCGGTTTATCAGACCATCAAAGGTGCTGCCAAAAACCACCCCAAGGCCGACGTGATGATTAACTTCGCGTCCTATCGTCAGGCTTATAAAACCACGATGGAAGCTTTGGAACAGGAAAGCATCCACACCGTGGCCGTCATCGCTGAAGGTGTTCCTGAGCGCTCGGCCCGCCAGATGCGTAAGCGCGCACAGGAACTCAAAAAGTGGATCATCGGTCCGGCTACGGTAGGTGGCATCAGGGCCGGAGCATTCAAGATCGGAAACTCCGGCGGCACCATCCAGAACATCATCGAATCCAAGCTGCACCGTAACGGTTCGGTAGGTTTCGTGTCCAAATCCGGCGGTATGTCAAACGAGATGTTCAATATCGTGGCCCGCAATACAAACGGTATCGTCGAAGGCGTAGCCATCGGCGGCGACCGCTTTGCAGGCTCCACTTTGATCGAGCATCTTTGCCGCTACGAGCGCGACGACACCATCAAGATGATGGTCGTCTTGGGCGAAGTCGGCGGTTCGGAAGAATACCGCATTGCCGAAGCGATCAAAAAAGGCGAACTCTCCAAGCCCATCGTGGCCTGGGTGACGGGAACCTGTGCGGACTACATGCCCAAGGATCTCCAGTTCGGACACGCCGGTGCGCTGGCCGAGGGAGAAGAAGAAACCGCCAAAGCCAAGAACAAAGCCTTAAAAGACGCCGGTGCCATCGTTCCTGAAAGTTTCGATGACTACGATGTCAAGATTCGCGAGACATACGAGAAGCTTGTCGAAGCCGGTGAGGTACCCGAGATAGATGAACCGCTGGTTCCCCATCTGCCCATGGGCTACGCCGACGCCTTGAGACTGCACGAAGTACGCAAGCCCGCCAGTGTCATCACCACCATCTCGAACGATTCCGGTGATGAGCTGACATACATAGGCACGCCGATTTCCAAGATCATAAAAGAGGACTTCTCTTTAGGCGATGTCATCGGCATGTTGTGGCTCAGGAAACGCCTGCCGGACTGGGCTGCCAAGTTTGTCGAGAAGGTTCTTATCATCACAGCCGACCACGGTCCGTGTGTCTCCGGTGCTCATAACGCCATTGTTACCGCCCGCGCCGGGCGCGACTTGGTGTCCTCCTTGGCTGCCGGTATTCTGACCATCGGCCCGCGCTTCGGCGGAGCCATCGATGGTGCAGCCAAGAACTTCAAGTGGGGACAGCAGAACAAAATGAAGCCGGAAGCCTTTGTTGCCTATATGAATCAGGCAGGCAAGCGCATTCCCGGTATCGGACACCGTGTCAAATCCGCTCAGAACCCCGATGTGCGTGTCGAATTGCTCAAACGCTTGGCCCGCAAGACCTTCCCGGCCACCGACCTTTTGAACTACGCCTTGAAGGTCGAGAAAGTCACGCTCGGCAAGCGCAACAACCTGATTTTGAATGTCGATGGCTGCATCGGTATTCTGATGGTCGATCTGTTGCGCGGCTGCGAGTTTGACGACGACGACATCGATGTCATCATCGACAACGGTACCTTGAACGGTCTGTTCCTGCTGGGTCGCAGCATCGGCATGATAGGCCACGTACTCGACCAGAAACGTCAGAAATCCAAACTCTACCGTCATCCTTACGACGACGTACTGTTCCTGGATCATCTGTCCGAATTTTGAGATTAACGAGATTATGTAAAGCAAAGGGGCGCGCGGCGAAAGCCGCGCGCCCCGTCTTTTGTATGGGGAAGTTTCCTTTTATCTCCAAGCTAACAAACATCCGTGTCACACCCGCGTAGGCGGGTGTCCAGTGTGTTGATAGGATTATAACTTGGCAATCAAACCCTAACTGTCATGCTGAACTTGTTTCAGTATCTTTTGCCGGTGAGATCGAGACCCTGAAACAAGTTCAGGGTGACAATACCTTTGACACATAGTTGCCAGTTTTTACCCATAATCTGGATTCCCGCCTGCGCGGGAATGACAGAGTTTGTCCTGACGATAAAGATCAGATATTTAGCGATAGTCTGAAGGATAGATATGCTTTCGTTTACGTCTATTCTTCGGGAATCTGCTGCGTCTTTTCGGCGCTCGATTCAAGCTTGTTGCCAAAGCGATCCAGGCGTTTTTCGGTTTGCTGGTGAGCCGAAGTGGCGTGGCGCAAGTGTGTGCCAATTTTCCCGAAGTCGTCGCTGAGCTTTTTGAACTCGCTTGCCAACTGGCTGAGCGTGTTCAATATTTCCCGGGCGTGTTCCTCGACCTTCATGCCGCGCAGGCCCATGATGATGACTTGCAGGTAGGCGTAGAAGGTGTTGGGCGAAACCAGCACTATGTGCTTTTCACGCGAGAACTCGGAGACATCGCGCGAGACGCCTTCGTCTTTCAAGACCATTTCGTAATAGACGCTTTCGGCGGGGACATACATCATGGCGAAGTCCATGGTGCCTTCATCGGGCAGGATGTATTTCGAGGATATGTCGCGGATGTGTTTTTTGACATCGTTTAAGAACTGCTTGCGCAGTTTAGTGCTTTCTTCATCGCTCGAACTTGCCAGCATCTTGCGGAAGTTCTCCAGCGGAAATTTCGAGTCTATGGTCAGAATACCCTGTTCCAGAAATACCGCCGCGTCCACCAGTTCGCCGCTTTTGAATTTGTACTGCATCTTGTAGCGCTCATCGGGCAGGGCTTGTCCCAAAAGCTCTCCTAAAAGATGTTCGCCCATCAAGCCGCGCAGTTTGGGGGCTTGCAGGATATTCTGAAGGTCGTTGAGTCCTTTGCCGACATCTTCTATGCGCTTGTTGGCTTCGGATAATTCCGCCAGTTTGCGGTCAACGTCCCTGACGGCGCGGGCTGCGTTGTCGAGTCGTTCGCCGATCTGCTTGTTGGATTCCAGTGAGTGCTGGGTGCCGTCCGAAAGTCGTTTATCCACGCGCTGGCTCAACTCGGACAGGGTGGCGCTCATGGATTCCGTTGTGCGTTGCAGTTTTTCATCCACCAGTTGAATGACTTTGGTGGTCTGCTCGGCGGAGTAAGATTGCGATTGCCCCAGGCGCTCGACTATGTCGAGTTGCAATTGCGCCAGCCGGTTCTGCAATTCCTGCGACTGGTCCGGACCTGAATTCTGTTTTTTCAGAATTACAAAAAGCGCCACGGCCAGTATTACGGCCACAAGCGAAACTAAAGACACGGTTACGATCAGTATTGTTGACATGATTACCTACAGAAAAATGTAACGGGCTAAAAACAGTGCGGCGACTATATAGAGAAGCCAGGAGACTTCTTTGCCGCGACCCTGTATCAGCCTGATTATGGGATAAGAGATAAAGCCCAGTGCCAGACCGTCGTGAATGCTGTACATGAGCGGGATTCCGATGATGGTCAGAAATGCCGGCAGGGATTCGCCTATGTCGTCCCAGTCGATGTTCTTGATGCCGCGCATCATCATCGAGCCGACGATTATCAGGGCCGGAGCCGTGACGGGATAAAGGGATGCTGGTGGATTCGACCCTGGTATCAGCCAGCCCGCGCCCACCGTTGCTACAAGGGGAGCGAAGAAAAGCGCTAAAAGAAACCACAGCCCGGTAAAGACGCTGGTTAAGCCGCTGCGACCGCCGGCTTCGACACCGGCTGCCGATTCGACATAGCTTGTGACGGTGGAGGTTCCGACGCAGGAACCGGCCAGCGTGCTGATGGAATCGGCCAGAAAAATTCTATTGGCGCGGGGTACGTTGCCGTCTTTATCGGCCAGTCCGGCATGGTGTGTAACGCCGACCATGGTGCCCAGGGTGTCGAATACGTCCATGAACAGGAAAACGAGAATCAGCGTCAAAAACTCCGGGTGGCTGAAGACCTTGGCGAAGTCGAAGGCGAAGAAGGTCGAGAAATCTGAGGGAGGCAGCGAGACGAAACCCTTCCATTCGACAACACCGACAAGCAAGCCCAAGGCCGCTGTAGAGAGTATGCCCCACAGGACAGCGCCTTTTATCTTGCGTGCCAGAAGGCCTGCTGTGAATATCAGTCCGATCAAGGAAAGAGCGGTCGGGGTGGAAGAAAAATCTCCTATGCGCGGCATCTTGCTGATTCCGTCTATTACAACGATACCAGAGTGCATCAAGCCGATATAAGCTATAAAGAGACCTATGCCGACCCCGAAGGCGTAGCGCAGGCCCGGCGGTACAGCCTCCAGTATCATCTCGCGCACCTTAAAGACGGTCAAAAGCAGGAACAGGACACCGGAAATGAATACCACTGTCAGCGCCGCCTGCCAGCCGACCTGCGATCCTGCCACCTGTACAAGAGCTACGGAATAAACAAAGAAGAAGTTTTCGCCCATGCCGGGAGCAAGAGCTATGGGATAGTTTGAAAGCAGCCCCATCAGGATGCTGGCGAAAGCCGCCGATATGCATGTTGCCAGAAAGACGCCTTCATAGGGCATTCCGGCCATAGACAAAACGGCAGGCTGCACGAAGATGATATAGGCCATTGTCAAAAAGGTGGTGGTGCCGCCGGTGAATTCTCTCTGGATATTGGTTCCGAGTTTTTTAAGTTTGAAAAGTTTTTCAAGCGTATCCATTTGCGGATTCCTACTTATATGCCAATGTGCTGTTTGCGCATGACTTTAGACCTATTATCAATATTGGAAAAACTCAGATTATCCAATCTTTTTAAGTCTTGAGGCATAGTTTTCGGCCAACTCCACGTAATTGGCCTTGAAAAATTCCCACTGCCTGCGATATTCGGGGCTGGTTTCTCCTATCACCTTGGCGGGAATGCCGACCGCTATGGCTCCCTCGGGGATCTTTTGTTTACTTCTGACGACCGCGCCTTCTCCGATAGCGGCCCAGACGCCTATGTCACAAAAATCGCTGGCTATGGCGCCCATGCCTATCACTGCGTAATCGTGAATTCTGGCTCCGTGCACGATGCAACCGTGGCCAAGTGTCACCCATTGTCCCGTCTCGCACAACTCGCCCGGGCGGGCGTGCATCAGGACGCCTTCTTCGACGCTTGAATTTGCGCCTATGACTATCTTGCCGTAATCGGCGCGAATGACGGCTTTGGGGCCGATGTAGCAATTGTCACCTATGACTACATTACCGATCAACTCCGCCGACTCGGCTATATAACACTTCTCGCCGATCTGCGGGATAGCGTCAAGATACTGGTATATCCCCATCGTTTCCTCTTTTATTCGATTGTTAAGTGATCTTCGTTCCAAAGAATAAGCCTTGCGGCATTTTTCGTCAAGTGAGCGCAAAGCTTTCATTATTGCTTGGATTTGACGGGCTATGTTCTGTAGTATGTATGCCTGTTGTGCCCAGGATATGAAAGGCGGCATTTATGTCTTGCAAAATAAAATCGGCTTTTTCGGTGGTTTTGGTTCTCATTATGGCGCTTATGTTTGCATGTGGATCGGACGATGCCGATACATATGATGACGATGACGACAACTCCGATGGCGACGAGCAGTCCGACGGCGATAGCGATACTGAGCTGGCTGTTATCGATGGAGATCTGGAGCCGGAGCTTGAAGCCGAACTCGAAGTGGAAATTGTATTCGATCAGGATGAATATTCTGTCTTTGAGCTGTTGCCCGATGAACCATCGACGCAGATTCACGCCTCGCTGGCCTCGGACGGCGAAGGAATCTGGCTGGTCTACAATATCCCGGATGCCAACAAGACCTTCGATGTCTATGCCGCGCGCTTGAAAGCCGACGCTTCCGGCGAGTATCTGGTGGAGCCTTTCAAGGTCAATACCACAGATTTCAACGAAATAGATCCCGATGTCGCCGTCTCGGGTGACAAGGTGCTTTTTGTCTGGCAGTCCGATAACTCTGGCAGTGCCAGAAACCTGGATGTTTTCTACAGGGTTTATGGTACGGATGGCAGCGAGTTGATGGACTCGGACAGGCACATGGATCTCAAGCGTGACGGGCAATTGGGCGACTTTAACGCATGGATGGCACAGGCCAGCGCCCAGTCGGATGGCGGCTTTGCCGTTATAGGTTCCTGGGCTCCCGATGATGTTTCCGCCTGGCAGGCTTTTGTGCAGAAAATAGACTCCGAAGGTGAGCTTGCAGGCGACGTGATAGAATCCAGTTTTCAGCCCGATACTTCACAGGTCTACGCCGACATCGCCGGGACTGTTTCCGGTGGCTTGCATCTGGCATGGGCAAGAAACTCTGTGGAACTTGATGACAGGGTAGCCTATACCTTCCTGGAGCAGGACGCTATCGAAGGCGATCCCAATCCCGCAGGCGATGCCATCGAGGGCATGGACGGCAGCGGCTCGGCGCTTATTGCTGACTTGCAGGATGAAAGCAGATCCTATCTTGCCTTCAACACCGCGATCAGCTCGTCTTCCAATATAATGCTGTTCAATATCGCCGACGAGGATTCGCCTCAGTTGCGTTTGGGATCTTTAGGTAAAGTCAATCACACTCCGGCCTTGTCGCTTGGCGTATCCGGTGGCGGTGTGGCTTGGTATCAGGTTCATTCCGGTATCAAGAACAATGTATTCGCTCAAGGGTTCGTTGAAGGAGAAAACGGAGTTACCGGCAACGGCGTCTCTGTTCAGGTAAACGATGAGAGCGGATACGGTGCGCCTTATGCCTTGGCCAATACGCATGTCGCTGAAGATTATTATCTGGTTGTCTGGTCTCAGGGCATAAGTCCCGATTTCAAATTATTCGGGCGCTTTGTCAAGCTTTGATAATTACAGCCACGTCTGCCTGAATATAATTCAATTTAAACTCTAGGTATATTTACCCATGCCGTTTTGTGATGTAATGATCGGGTGAGTTGTTGTCCGAATATCCAGTGTTATTTTAGGTAGTTGCGTCAATCAGGCTGTTTAATAAAAAAAGCGGACCCCATTATATAATTGAGGCCCGCCTTTGAGCTTTTATTCCCGACTACCGCTTTTTTCGCTTATCTCTTATGAGTCAATTGGTTTAGCGATTTATTACGATAATGTAGGTTCTTCTATTTAGGAACTTCGATGCTCCAGAATTTACGGCTGCGCAGATGATTTTTGTCTTTGCCGGTGATCTCTGTTGCCAGCATGGCAATGGAGTTGTACTGAGTTCCCTTGTAAACAAGCTTGCCTTCGTCGTTCACGATTGCTTTGTAACGCTTGCCTTTGTAGGAAGTTTCCAGGTGCGTTCCGGGAGGGAGAGCGCGCTTGCCTACGGTTACTACTTCACGCATAGGAATTACGGGGAGAGTCCCGCCGATACTCTTCTTGCCCAACGCCGCAGCGATTTCACCTACGACTTCGCTCAAGCGTCCTTCAAGTTCCAAGGTTTTTAAAAGGTCACTACGCGCCCTTATCTCACGGGATCCCGTGGAACCACCTTTGCTAAGGCGCTTCTCAATTAAAGTCTGCTGCTTCTTCCTCAACTCTAAAAACAATTGTTCGACTTTCATCTCGAATCCTTTCCTGAATATTAATCATATATCAATCCCACGCCGCTTGTGCAATATCCACTATTTTTCAATATACGTCTTTGACATAATCTGTCAATAATAATTTGAATAATTATCGAACACAAAGAATCTGATGTTTCGATAAATGGCAAAACTGATAAAAAACGCCAAAATAATTAAATGTTTTTTGGTATATCAATGTTCGCAGGAAATATTGTACATGAATAATTAGCACTTGTTAAGAAAAATATTCTTTCTTAATACAATATTTATCTTAGTTAGTTTTCATCAGAGAATGTGTTGCATGACGAGATAGTTAGTCTTGTCGTATTTGGTTATGGGCGTCTAACTGGCAGCTGCGCCCCACCCTACTGTGTTGTAGGGCGGGTTGATATGAGAAAGATCCTTTATCTATTCAGGATCACAACCGTTACCGGTGACAGGTGTATTGATACAGCCGGATTGAAGATCGCAGGTGTCCGTGGTGCAGTGATCGTAGTCGTTACAAATGAAATCCTGAGGTACGAACAGGCAGGTGTCATCACTTTCATTACAGATGTCATCTGTGCAGTTGATATCATCGTCACAGATGATTTCCAGCCCGGCCCTGCAGCCGAATTCCTGGTCACATATTTCTTGACCGTTGCAATACAGGCCATCGCTACATAACGAATCCACAGGGTTGTACCCACATGTATGGGTTTCAATGTCGCATACATTTTGAGTACATCCGACGCCATCATTACATTGTATATCGCTGGTGCAATACGATACACACAGACCGGAAATGCAGGCCTCGGCATATAATGGGTTCAGATCGCAGGAAGTTTCGTCCGGGTAAGCCGGGTTATTGCAACCGCTCTGCGTGTCGCAGCTGTCGGGCCCTGTGCAGGGATTATTGTCGTTGCAGTTGAGTTCACTGCCGGATCTGCATGTTCCGATGTGGCATTTGTCCCCTACGGTACAGGCGTTGCCGTCTTCGCAGGGCGCTCCCTCATCCGGAACAAAGACACATCCTTCATCGGGCTGGCAACTGTCTTTTGTGCAGGGGTCCTCATCGTTGCATAAAAGGCGCTCGAACCCCATGCATTGGCCCTCGAAGCAGTAGTCCTGGGTGGTGCACTGGTCGTTGTCGTTGCAGGGTACGCCGGTTTGATCGACGTGTACGCAGCCATCGACAGGATCGCAGTAATCGTATGTGCAGGGGTTGTAGTCGTCGCAGCTTGCATCCGTTCCCGAACAGGTGCCCGCGCTGCAAGTGTCTTTTACTGTGCAGGCCTTGCCGTCGTTGCAGTCTATGCCGTCAAGCTCGACGCTTTCGCAGCCGCCGGAGAATGGATTGCAGGTGTCGGCTGTACAGGGGTTGTCATCGTCGCAGTCCGTGGGTTCGCCCACGCACAAGCCTTCGTGGCAGTAACCGTCGCCAAAGCAGGGATTGTCGTTTTCACAGGCCGGGCCGCTAAGTTTCTCCTGTATGCATCCAAGCTCCAGGTCGCAAGTCTCTGTGGCACAGGTATCGCCCAGCTCACAAACCGTGTGGTCGGCTGAGTGTGTACATTGGTTTGCCCCCTCATCGCCGATTTCCATTGGGCCTTCAAGTCCTTCATACCAGTCGAGTGGAAGTTGGTCAACGCAACCGCCCTGGTCACTTCAGATCGCCTCACCG
>CAYTHG010000059.1:0-14506 GCA_964437525.1 uncultured Myxococcales bacterium
ATCCTGTCAGCTTCTCAAACGACCTGATAAGATTCTCAGTCTGTCAGGACGAAGAAGCGACCCTCATCAAAGAAAAGCGAAACGGCAGCTTCCTGTATACCTTCCGCACCAACGCAGGCATAAACGTAATTCAGCAGGTCGATTTCGAAAGCGACCGTTATGTCGGCACCGTGCTTGAAGATGCCGTACTTCTGGATCTTTATAAAGACTTCCCGAGACTCTATGTTGTGGACTCCTCGGAAGAAATCATTTACGTGATCGACTTGAAGAACGACCAGGTGGTACAGCTCGTAATGTGAACTGCCATTCCCGCCGGGCCTTTTCTTCGTCAAAGGAAAGGAATAAATCATGGATATCGACCTTCTTAAAATCAAAGCTCCTACAGGAACAAAACTTAACTGCAAAGGCTGGGCGCAGGAAGCCGCCTACCGTATGCTGCTCAATAATTTGGATGCAGAGGTCGCCGAGAAACCCGAAGAGTTAATCGTCTATGGCGGTTCGGGTAAAGCGGCCCGCAACAAAGAAGCTCTGATAGGCATACTCGAGTCCCTCAAAAAACTCGAAAACGACGAAACCCTGCTGGTTCAATCCGGCAAGGCTGTCGGTGTCATCAAAACACATACCGACGCGCCGCGAGTGATGATCGCCAACTCCAACCTGGTCGGCAAATGGGCCAACTGGGAGTACTTCCGCGAGTTGGAGAAAAAAGGCCTGATCATGTACGGCCAGATGACAGCCGGATCGTGGATCTACATCGGTACCCAGGGCATTTTACAAGGCACCTATGAAACCTTCGCCGAACTCGCCCGCCAGCATTACGATGGCAGCATGAAAGGCAAGATCGTCTTGTCCGGCGGATTGGGAGGCATGGGCGGCGCTCAGCCACTGTCCGTGACCATGAACGAAGGTATCGGCATCTTTGTGGAAATTGACAAAGAGCGCATCCTGCGCCGCGTCGAGCATAAATATCTGGACGAATGGACAGACTCCGTAAACGACGCCATCGCCAGAGCCAAAGCTGCAGCAAAAGAAGGCCGCGCCCTCTCCATAGGACTTTTGGGCAACACGGCAAACATCCTGCCCGAAATGCTCGAAAAAGGATTTATTCCCGATTGCCTGACCGACCAGACTTCCTCGCACGACATGTTAAACGGCTACGTCCCCAACGGCATGAGCTATGAAGCCGCCTTGAAGCTACGCAAAGACAATCCGGACGAGTACATCAAGCTCTCCAAGGCCGCCTGCGTCAAGCACGTACAGGCCATGCTGGACATGCAGAAAGCCGGAGCAGTCACCTTCGACTACGGCAACAATATCCGTCAGGTCGCTTTCAATGAAGGTCTGGAGAACGCCTTCGATTTCCCGGGTTTCGTTCCAGCCTACATTCGCCCGCTGTTCTGCGAAGGTAAAGGCCCCTTCCGCTGGGTGGCTCTTTCCGGCGACCCGGAAGACATTTATACCACTGACCGCGAATTGATGAAGCTCTTCCCCGAAGACGAATCGCTCAAGCGCTGGCTGAAAATGGCTCAGGAAAAAGTCCACTTCCAGGGCTTGCCCTCCCGTATCTGCTGGCTGGGATATGGCGAACGCGCCAAGGCCGGAGCGCTATTCAACCGTCTGGTAAAAGAAGGCAAAATCAAGGCTCCCATCGTGATAGGCCGCGACCATCTCGACGGCGGCTCGGTAGCATCGCCCAACCGCGAAACCGAAGCCATGAAAGATGGCTCGGATGCAATCGCCGATTGGCCAGTCCTCAACCTGCTCGCAAACGCAGTCAACGGTGCCACCTGGGTCAGCTACCATCACGGCGGCGGCGTGGGCATAGGCTATTCTCTGCACGCCGGAATGGTCATAATGGCCGACGGAACCGACGAAGCGGCGGCGCGTCTGGAGCGCGTACTGACAGCCGACCCCGGCACGGCACTCTTCCGCCACGCCGACGCAGGATATGAAAAAGCCATCAACGTCGCCAAAGAACGCGGCGCAAAAATCCCCGGCGTAACCTGGTAGAATTTATTCGCTCAATAATCGAAACCGCCCTTTCCTTCCGGACTGGGCGGTTTTTTTATTCCTGATTTGAAATGCGATTGGAATCGCGCATGAGGCGCTTGATTCTGTCTTCTTCCACTTTTACAAAGATGCTTTTGAACTGCGATACCGTCACCTGTCCGACCGGAGCCTTACGCAGTTTCTTGACATACTTGGCTCTGGTGTAGATCACCTCGCCCGCACCGGAACGCGTTGCCTTAGAATAATGCACGGCCAGACTGGCGGCATCTATTAAGCTTTCCTGGTCCAGTTGCTCGCCTTTTCTAAGCGGTATCAAAACATGAGAACCAGCCTGCCCCGAGGCGTGCATCCAGAAGTCATCGCCACGAGCGATTTGCACGGAAATCTTGTCGTTATCGGCGGCTGAGCGCCCGACATAAATCTGCTTGCCGGATGCCGATACAAACAAACGGAAAGGCTGGCGGGGAGCCTCCTGTCGCTTGGACTTGCTGCGCTCCTTGTTGTTTAAACCGAGCTTTTCTCTGACCTTCTCCAGTCCTTCATCATCCGACTCGGCCAACTCCCGCAAGCGCTCCCAAAGATCTTTCGCCTCTTCCAACTCGGCGCGTCTTTTAGCCAAGGGCCCAATACTTCGTTGCCCTTTTTTAGCACGCTTATAATAAGCATCTACATTCTTGCGAGGCGTCAAAGCAGCTTCCAGTTTTATCTCTACCTTTACTCCGTCGTTAAAAACATCATCGACTTCTATCTTTTCCATGCCGTTTTTCAACAGGTGAAAGCTGATCTGCAAAAGATCGCCGTAACGCCGGAATTCCTCTGCACGCAAAGCACGTTCTTCTTCTTTAGCAATAGCCGCAAAACCGCGTTCTACTTTTTTGAGACGCTTTTTCAATTCGCGCAGGACTTCGTTTCTGGCAAGCTCGGCACGCCACGTAAGTTCTGCATCTTCGAAATACTGCGCGGCTTCGTGGTTGACGGCAAACTCCTCATCGCTATCGACTTGCTCTAAAAAGCGCGAAGTATCCGACTGCCTTAAAAACTGAGGGGCCGAGAGTTCGGTATAAGCCTGACCGGGAACATTTTCTCGCTTATTCGAGCGATTGGAGCGCATCGAACCTTCGAGCACGCCATTCTGGTCTACCAAAAACACGTTGGCATTCCTGCCCGTAAGTTCCGCTATAAGCTTGTATTGCCTGACAGTTCCCTCTTCGTCTTTGGTAGAGAAAAGCAGACTTACAACTCTATCGCCGGGCGTATTGCGGATTTCCAGCAATCTTGCCGGAGTGATCCTGCTTCTTAAAAGAGTGCAAAAATATAGCGGCGTCTGCGGTGAAGGAGGCTTTGATTCCAGCAAATGCAGACGACTCAAGTCGTCGGCGCAGCTTATCAGCAACAGCAAATTCTGTCCGGCAGCCCGGAAGCGAAGGATAACTTTATTCTCCTCCGGTTGATGGACAGCTTGCAGCATACCGCCTTCAAGCGCTTTCAATTCATGCGATATCTGTTCTATTTCGGCTACATTGATGGGCTTCATAAATTACTCAGCGCAAAAGATAGTTGTCGGATCTGACAGGCTTCAACTTGTTTTCAAGCCAATCGATAAACAAAAATATCGGCAGGGCCACAATCATACTGGCCAGGGAATTATAGACCACTCCGATAAAGACACCGGACGACCATTGAATACTTACCGAAGAAAACAGATTCATGGCAGACAGCATAAACAATTGACCAACAAGGACAGTCGGCAGCATGAACCCTGCTAAAAAATGCAAGTGTTTAAGATTGAGACGCAAAGAAGACAACCTGACAAATGCAAAGACAAAAAAAGCACATAAAATGAAAAGGCCGACTGAAACGCCATGAAAAACGGCAAAGATACTCCCCAGTATCACGCTCAGAATCAAGCCTTCCTCCCACTTGCGCCGCATTGCGAAATATGAAACGAAGATTGACAGAAGATCGGGACGAAAATATTCGATGTGAAAAAGATGCAGAAAACTCGCCGATAATGAGAACACCACAAAGGCAAACAGAATAACTGCGAAGTTGATCATCGCAGATCCTCTGGCGGCAAAATCACCATTACCTCTTCGATGCACCTGAAATCAACCAGCGGTTGTACAAGAGCATCCTGAAAAATTCCGGTATCGCCCTTAAACACTTCTTTCACTGTTCCCAAAGGCAGTCCGGGAGGAAATCCCCGATCAATACCACTGGTGACAATAATATCCCCGACGGCGATGTCTTCCGTTCGCAACGAATAAGCGAACTTGCAGCTCAACTCATCATCCTGCGTATCGCCCTGAATAATTCCTCTCGATCTCGTTCGAGAAACAAGCCCGTCTACCGAGCTGTTCTGATCGATTATCAAAAGCACCTTCGAGGTTCTATCCAGCACAGCATAAACACGCCCCACAACACCGTCCTGATTGACGACCGGAGACATGGACAGGACTCCATCATCCGAACCGACATTTATGGTCACAGAACGAAACTGACCCAGAATGTCAGTGGAGATGATACGGGCAGGGAGATAATTGTTGGGATGGCGATTTTTGAAGCCGAGCATCCTTCTAAGGCGCGTATTTTCATGCTCTACCTCTTTTAACTCACTTAATCTCATCTTTGAATGGGACAAAAGATCGTCGCAGTCATTGGATTCCTGCTTGGCATCCAACACATCCACATAATCACTCCAGATTCCCCCGGCTCCATCCCAGACATATACGACTGCTTTTTGTAAAGGGCTGCTCAACCAGACCACGACATCCTCGAATGCATTGCGCTCATCTTCCGGCGTGTGATTGGCGTACATACTGGCAATGGAGGCTATCAATATCGCAATCGTCAGCAAAAGAGCCCTGTATTTTCTGAACAATTCTCCCATAAACCTATCCGTCTATCAATCTGGTATGGAGCAGCAATAGACAATATCAGAGTACGGCGCTCTATTCAAAAAATTAAAAGCAACTTGGAAGGAAAGTCCCCGACAAATGCCACCATCCGAGCCGCGGGCCGTGGGTGGGCGGGTGGAGAACGGCGCGAGATTTGCCGGAGGGCCGCAGGCCCGAAGTGCAAAGCGAGTGCCGTTCGGAGGCCCACGGCGTCAAAGCTTGAGGTGAACCCTTTTTAAGAATCCTGTGCACTTTTGGAAACATCGTAGGGGCGGCTCCCCGTGGCCGCCCATGTACCAAAATTTTCCACACTCTTGGAAACATCCCCCGTAGGTCGGCTAATTCTTTAGCCGACAATTCCCCACACTTTATGATGTAAGAAACAACAGAATGTAGGGGCGCAATTTATTGCGCCCGAAGGCGAGCCCGATGGTGTCCCCGATGATAGCAATAGTTCAGACAAGGGCGCGATGAATCGCGCCCCTACGTCGGGGTCCTCCCGATGGAGCGGGTCTGGACGTGCACAGTCATGTAGGATGGGCAATTGTCTTGCCCATCTGTTTTTGTGTCGGTGTGACTCTTGAATGACGGGCATGACAAATGCCCATCATGCCTTTCGCAAACCCCGAGTAGATAATACCGCCGCTTAATCCCCGCACTGGTCGTTGTTGGCGCTGCCGGGTGTGCCGTAATTATGGTTTACGCTGTCGTATTCCGTGGTCGGCGTGCACCAGCGGCTGGCTGCATCGTTGATGATGTAGTTGGGGAAGCGCGGATCGAGCGCAATGGATTTTCCGGCTATGTCTCCGAAGCTGTCGGTGTAGTAAACCGCATCGATCTGGATGTTGTCGCATTCGATGATGACTTCGTCGTCGCCGTTTCCAAGTGTAATATCCGAGCCGTAGACATAATCGGGATTGATGCCGCCGTTTGTCGCGCTGTTGCCGTTGGCCGCTAAGAGCGCGCGGCTCAAGGGTGCCAGCACCAGCGAGCTGGTTATCTCGTGCGAGTCTGTGCCTGCGTCTTTGATGAAGCAACCTTTAAGCTCAAATGTGAAGTTGGGATTGGAGTTGAATATCTCGAACCACTCGCCGTCGCCATCCTCTATGACTAGCGGGTTCTTCATAATCTCCACCACCACGATGTCGCCCAGCTCGGGCCATTCGTAGACCTGCTCGGAATCGTCTTCCACGTCGCCGTCAACCACGCTGCCGCATTCGCTGTTGGCAGCACCCGGTGTTCCGAAGTTGGCCGAGTCGTAAACGAACGAACCGTAGCACCAGTTGTCTACGCTGTCGTTGTCTGCGCTGTCGAGACGGTCCGGGTCGAGGTTCATGGAGAAGCCCTGGAAGATGGACCAGTCGCCTGTGTCTGAATAGGCTACTTCGTCTATCAGCGTGTCGCTGTAAGGGTTGTAGAGCTTGATTGAGTCTGCGGTGTTGCCAAGCGTAAAGCCCGTGTACATGTAATCGACGCTCATGCCGCCGTTTATGGTCGTGTCTTCTTCGATGGCGAACAGCAGGTATTCGCCCGGCGCGATATTCAACGTTCCGCCTGCGATGACGGGATGGTCTTCGCTTGCATCGACATTGCGGATGCGCATTCCCTCAAGGTTGTAGGTGGTGTCAGGTGATGGATTGTAAATCTCGAACCACTCGCGTTCGGCATCGGCGTCGTTTGACGGAGAGGCCAGGAATTCGCTGATGACAAGATCGCCGGAGCCGGGCAGGTTACCTGCAGGCTGTGTGCCGTTTGCGCCGTTGACGCTTATGGAAAGCTTGTAGTTGTTGGTCGCATCCAATATCGCTTCGACCTTGAGATAATAGCTGCCTGTGGCCGTAGCGGTGAAGGTGGCCAGCATTTCGTCGTCGTTTGCTGTCGAGGCCGATTGCAGGACGCTTGAGCCGTCGCCGTCTATCAAGCTCAGCGAAAGGTCGCCGTTTGCATGTTTGAAATAAATAGCTACCTCAAGAGTGTCACCGGATGTCAGTGCAATCTCGAACCAGTCGGTGTCGCTTTCGCAGACGGTCAGAGCGTCGTATCTGCCGGCGCCGACAATGGTGGCCTCGCCATCGTTGTCGTTGGGTTCGTTGTAGTCCGACTGGCAGCCGCTTTGCTCTACCTCTATATCGGCATCAAAGCGCGGTTCGAGTTTGTAGTTGTCGCCGGATGTGTACAGGAAGCCTTTCAGGGTCAGCAGGTTGTCGTCCACTTCAGCCGTATAGGAGTATGAGAACAGGTCGTCTACCGTAAGCAAGCTGTCGATTTGCCATTCGCCATCGATATCGGCTGCCTGTGTGACGATGGAATCCGAGAATGTCAAAAGCGCTCCCTGTAAGCTGTCGCTTAAGTAGCCGCCGTTTGCAACCGTTGCCGGATCGCTGATCGGCACCGCCGAAGGCAGGGTATTACCGCTAGATTCAAGACTGCATGAGTCTATCAGCAGGCGGGTGTTGGTATAGGTGCAGCTTCCGAGGTTGCAGTATTCCTGGTAGGTACCGCTGCATGTGATTTCATCGCCGATGGTGAAGTTCACCGGACTTGTGCTTTCATAAGCGAACATCATGGTCGTGTAGTAGCCGGTGCTTTGATCGGAGACGAAGAAGCCGTAGGTGCTTGCCCCGGCGTCTAAAGCCGTGCTCTGACTGGTGACAACAACGTTACCGACCCAGACGCTTGACTCTGGCTGCGGGTGATTGATCGAACCGATGAACTGCAGGTCGTAGACCGAAAGAATCTCGGGTTCTTCTTCCTCTTCATCTTCGGCCAACTCCGCATCGCCGTCCGCTATTGCGCATGTCGGGTTGTCGCTGCCGGGCGTGCCGTAATTGCCGTCGGAGCCGTAGGAGGCAGTGGCGTCGCACCAGTTCTCAGCGCTGTCGTTCTGCATGTCGCCTGTTGCGTTGTAGTCGAGACTCATGGCCGCGCCTTCACTCGATGGGAAGCTTGAGTCATACAGGACTTCGTCGATGATGGTTGCGCCGCATCTGAAACGGATGAAGTCCGACATGTTGTCGAGATCGAAGCCGAACAGCAGGTCGGGGGAGTATCCGCCGTTTGTGCTTGTATTGGAATCCCTTCCCCAAACAAGCGTTTCTCCGGCTGCCAACAGATAGCTTTGAGAAATAGCCGTCCAGTTGCCATCGTCAATGTTTGCGATTTCACAGCCTTGAAGCTCGAAGCTTGTACCGCTGATGTTTGCAAGTTCTATCCATTCGCCGTTGGCATCGGCTATGCCTGTCGGGTCGTTCATTATCTCCGTAATCACCAACTCGCCGCTGGAAGGCCAATTGGGGCCGCTGTCCTGATCGGTTTCTGTTTCCGCATCGCCGTCCGGCTGTGTGCTGCAACTGGGGTTGAGTGTTCCGGGGGTGCCGAGGTCGCCATCGCCGTAGCTTGTTGCGGCTGCACACCAGTTGGACACGCTGTCGTTTGAGGTGCTGTCGATCTGCTCGGGATCGAGGCTGATGGCTGTGCCGCCCTCACCGGGCCATGTGTCGGTATAAGTGACGGCATCTATGAGGTTGCCGTTGCAGCGCATACGCACACTGTCGCCGCCGTCGTTTAAGCCGAAGCCGCTCCAGGCTATGTCCACGCGCACACCGCCGTTTAGTGAGTAATCGTCGTTTATTCCGAAAACTACCACGCCTAAAGGATCGATTGCCAGAGAGCTGCCGATGCTCATCCAGTGCTCGTCGCTATCGTCGGCAATTTCGCAACCTGCGATATCAACGGCATGATTGGATACGTTGACCATCTCGAACCATTCGCCGTAGTCGCTGGTGACAGCCGAGGGCCAGGGCATGATTTCGCTGATAACCAGTTCGCCTTGCAGGGGTGCGGGTGTGCCTGTGGATTCATCCACTTCAGCTTCGATCTCCGCTTCTATGTCACCGTCGCTACTTTCGCAGATGGTATTGTCTTCTGCGGGTGTGCCGAAATCGCCGTTTGTTAGTTCGTTGGCTGACAGACACCAGTTTTCGGGCTGATCGTTTGAACCTGAATCGAAGGATTCGGGGTTGAGGTTCATGGCCTGGCCTGCTGATATCGGCCATGTGGAGGAGGAATAAAATACCTCATCAATTGCGTTTTCTCCACAGTATAATTGCACGGCGTCGTCGCCGCTGTTGTTGAACTGGAAGCCGGAGTACTCGAAGTCTATGGCTATGTCACCGTTAGTGGCTGTGTCGTCGTTTATACCAAAGACCAGATATTCTCCCGGTGCTATTGTCAGGGACGTCGAGATGTCGTGCCAGTTGCTGCTGTTGTTATCGGACACCTTGCAGCCCCACAGGTCGAAGCTTTCGGCAGCGGTGTTGTATACCTCGAACCATTCGCCCAGGTTGTCGTCTGCCGCAGATGGGTTAGCCATGATTTCCGTGATGATTATCTGCCCCATGACAGGTTGATCGTACAGCGGGCCTTCGATTTCCGTTTCCTGGTCTCCGTCCGGGGCGCTTTCGCAGCTAGTATTAAGTTCGCCGGGTGTTCCGAAATCTCCGTCTCCGTAGCTTGCCGAAGCAGGGCACCAGTTGGAGCCGAGGTTGTTATCAAGCCAGTCGTAAGCTTCAGGATCAAGGCTCAAGGCGTATCCGGCCAAAGAGGCAAAATCGTTAGGGTTGTAGTAAACTTCGTCCACGTCTTCCACATCGCAGCGCAGGCGAACACCGTCCGTGCCGTTTTCCAGCAGAAATCCGCTGTATGTGTAATCGAGGTCAACCCCGCCGTTTGACTGTGTGTCCGAGTTCAGACCCAAAACCACATGTGAGTCGGGGAGTATAAGTAAATCTTCTGTGATTTCCTGCCAGTCGCCGACCAGGTTTCCGACTTCACAACCTTTCAAATTAAAGGTCGTCAGGCCATGGGTGTTGTATAGCTCGAACCATTCGCCGTTTTCATCTTCCACCGATTCAGGGTCGAACATGATTTCGGTCACGATCACTTCGCCGTTGAAGGGGTGTACGATTGGAATTTCTATGTCGATTTCCAGTTCCAGTTCTTCTTCGATCTCTACAATTTCAAGCTCCCCGTCGAAGACTTCATAGTCTTCTTCCGGCAGATCCAGATCTTCGTCCATGTCCGGTTCTATATCTTCGTCTTCATCTACGTCCGGCTCAATGTCGGGGTCGATGTCGCCATCAACTTCCGGTTCCATCTCTTCATCGCCATCGGGGATGAAATCGACCTGAATGTCGTCTTCCATACGAGGCAACAGGCGGAAGCTGTTATCCGAAGTATAAAGGAAGCCGGTAATGCTTGAGAAGACCGTTCCCATTACCGGGGTGTCGAAATCGTAGATCAAGCCGCTTACCGGCAGTTTGCCGTCGATCTCGAAAGATACGCCACGTTCCAGCAGTTCAGTTACCACGCTGTCCGATATCTGAACCAGTGCTCCCTGATATTTCTGGGAAAGCGATCCGCCGTTGGCGATCTTGGCAGTGTTGTCTATCTCTACAGCTTCCGGGGTGTCCTCAGTGCCATTAGCGCTGAAATCGTTCAGTATCAGTTCTGTGTTGCAATAAGCAAACTCTCCGCCACCTCCGCACCACTCCTGATAATTGCCTTCCAGATCAAGCAGATCGCCCTCTTCCGGCTCAATGTCGAAATCGTCAGATTTAAAGATAACCGTCAATGATTGCCACTCGCCGCCATCGATCTCGGATACGAAAAATGCTTTCCAGGTTCCCGACTCGGACAATTCAAATGGAGATTGAGTAACGACGACATCCTCCAATATAAGGTATTCGCCATCTTCAGGTCGGTTTGCCGACTCGGGGTCCTGCAATTCATCGATATTGTAGGCCTGCGCCGGGAGTTCGGCTTCTTCTTCAATGGGTTCCGGGTCCAGATCGGGATCGGAGCTTTCTTCTTTGTCACCATCTGCTTGTTCTTTATCCGGTTCGAGATCCTGGTCGCCATCCATATCGTCGGCTTCCAGTGTGTCGCCATCGCCGGAAGTTTCCTTGTCGCCGTCGCTGGTGATGTCGCCATCTGTGCCACTATTGTCATCGGAACTGCTGCTATCGCAGGAGGCACTTAGGATTGCCAGTGCGATTATTGCGATTATAAGGACAAAAAAGGATTTGATATTAGTTGAGCACATATTTCACACCTCTTTTAATAAAACCGGTTCGCCGGATTATGATCTTTTACCTCAATTTTTAAATGTTAAGCTTCTTTGGACAAGTGCGTCAAGAATTCATTGATAACTCTGGTCTTTAAGGCTCTGAAAACTCTTCTTCATGCTGAAAAATAAGCATTGCCAAATGAATATTCTTTGTTCTGGGCTTCGATTTAACATTTATTTTGTGGAGGTGTATTTCAAAGATCTTCCTGATATGAAAAAGAAAGCGCTGTTTTGTTTTTTTTTCTTTACTTAGTATGTATATAGTTCTAAATTCTTATGCAAAATGAACCCGGATTAACCGTAGTATTGTGAGGTAGTGATGAGGAGATTGGCCGTAATACTTTCTTTCCTAATTACTTTCGGCCTGGCGTCGAGTGCGTTTGCAAATACGGCAGAAACCATTCCTGAAGGCATTTTCGTTATTGGCCTCAAGTATGGCTACAGTTTTGCCAACGACCAGTTCGGAAGGGAATGGGGAACAAAAACCCGTTCTATCGTGGATGATTACAACATCACGATCACCGGTGCCGATCTTGATCCGTATGTGTATTCAACGGAAGACAAGATTGGAAAGCTGGATGTGGACTATGATGCCTATGGGCAGGAGTTTCAACTCACCATGGCGTATGGTATCACCGATTCCCTGGCGTTTATGCTCATAATGCCTGTTAGGCAAGCATACCAGAGTATCGATTTCAACTTGCTGGACAGCAACATGTACATGGTTCGCAACGCCGCCAATGAGCCGGCCATGGTTGCCACCCAGAAGACAAAGGACATGAACTGGGAAGCAATGGGCATGACCAGAGCTGACCATGTTTTGAATGCAGATGAGTTTAAGGAAATCATTTCCTGCCGCTCCAGCACTGCTTTGTGTCAGTTCCGCTACAAGCCGATTGAAACCTACAACCGCTGGGGTCTCGGTGAAATCATCCTCGGTAGTCGTTATAGATTTTATCAGTCGGAAAAATGGCGTCAGGCAATTACCTTGTTCTTGAAGCTCCCGACAGGTCGTCACACCGACACCGATGATATCAGAGACCGTAACTACGGTGACCAGCAGGTGGACCTCGGCTTCTGGTACAACATCGACTTCTCGCCCATCGATCAACTGCGTTTCAACGTCAGTTTCGGATATACAGAACAGATGCCAGACATTAAAGAAAAGCGCATTTACTCTCGTTCTTGGGATGCCGACGGCTACGAGCAGGGAATTATCCCCGTAGGTACTTGGGAATCCAAAGAGTACGTCCATCGTGATATCGGCGGAAACTGGGACTTGTACTTCGGCTTTGACTGGAAGATCTTCAAGTACCTGACCTACGGAAACGAATTCTATTTCTTCTGGAAATATCAGGACAATTATTACCTCGATCACAAAGTCAACTCCGAGGGAATTCTCCCGGATGTCCGTTCGCTGGAATTCGGAACCAATCAGTCCTGTCTTGAAATGTCCAACTTCATTTCATTCAGCACCGTTGACTGGGTTGTCAAAGGCGAATTCCCCCTGCCGTTCAATATTGGAATGGGATATACAACCGGCTTGGCAGGTATGAACTTCGAGCGCACTCATAAGTTCTGGGTATCTCTGGACTTGATCGGTTCGATTTACATGCTCGAAAGCGGCGGCGGAGACACTCAGGAAGATGCCGGCGGAACCGAAGACTTCCAGTTGCCGGGACGTACATCCAAGAACTCCTCCGGTTGGGTTTCTCCTGTGGCTCATCGTAAAGCTTCCAAGAAAAAATTTACCGAAGAAGACGCCATGCGCACCAGTGTCGATCTCTTCCCGACACGCAACATCAACTGGTAAGCACTAGATTTCTTTAGAAAACGAAGCCCTCAAGGTTGATTCCTTGGGGGCTTTTTTATGTCTGGATTTTGTCTGGATTTTGTGTGGAGGGTGTTTCCAAGGGGTGGCGAGTGCCTCCAGGGGTAGAGACTTGAGCATCTGTTGGTTCAGGTCTCCTGATCTGATAGGTGTAGGGGCGCAATTTATTGCGCCCGGCAATCGACAGTACAAGGACGCGATGAATCGCGCCCCTACATTGATAATAATGCATGAACTTGCGGAGCCAGTCAGGAGACTCGCTCCGGCGGAAGAATTGATCAGGGATGAGACAGATGATGAAGCTGTTACACTCTCTCGGTCTTGATAACGTCGTCTACCTCTACACGATTGCGCCCGTTTGCCTTGGCGTTGAACAGCGAAGAATTGACTCTTTGCAGTAGAAGGTCTATGGATTCTTTGTCGTCCGCCCACTGAGACACTCCGGCGCTGACACTGGTGGTCAAAGCTTTTGCCTGATGGAGGAAAGTGGTTTTCTCAACGGTTCTGCGTAGACGCTCGGCAACTTCGCTTGAGGCGTCCAGGTTCGTGAAAGGCAGCACGATAAGGAATTCTTCGCCTCCGTAACGACCTACAAGGTCGTAGTCTCGCAAGGCAGCTCTGATTATTCTGCCGATTTCCACAATAACGGTATCGCCCGCCTTTTGGCCGTAACGGCTGTTAATGGCTCCCAAGTGGTCTATGCTCAAAAGGATGACCGAGAGAGCAGTATGATGACGTAGCGCCTTGTTTCGCTCCTGTAGAAGCTGGTTTACCACAAAAGAGCGTGCCAGAAGGCCCGTCAAGGTGTCTGTGCGTGATAATTTGCGTTGGTGCAGAAAGGCAGTCTTTATTTCTCTGGTAAGTTGGAATATCAACACCAGTACGACCATCAATACAGCAATTCCCATGCTGATAGCAGAAATATAGAAAGTTTCTCGTTCTGCGTTCAAGCGATTCAGCGCTCCCGCTAGAGGGATTTTGACACTCAACGCACCTCGCAGTTCGCCGACTTTGTAACCCTGTTCCTCGTGGCAGGCCATGCATTCTTTGCGAAATATTATTGGTCTCAAATAGCGTATATTGGGGTCTGGCTGGTTTTGGAAAATACGATAGTATTCCTGGTGGCCTTTTGCGAAACTATTTAAGCTGGCAAGCTCGAAAGTGTCGGCTTGGTTTTCCGGGTTAACTGGTTTGGGGGCAACAAAGCGGAATGAGAGAGTCTCCCCTTCGCGTTTTAGTTTTGACATATCGAGCATGGTGAAAAATTTGGACATGCGTGTCCGAGCCGCGTCTTCCAACGTTAACGTTTCGGTATCGATTGTATTGCTTGGCTCGGGGACAGGCTGTCTGTTTGTTTTTGATAACAAGTCGTAAAGAGATGTTCTCAACAGTTCATTTGATAGTAGCCGCGCTCTCTCAACTGCCTGTTCTTTAAATGATTTTTCACTGCGGACATAAGTACCCATGAAAACAATTAAATTCATCAGCATCAACAGGCCGATCAAGGCCATTGCGTACTTCCATATACGGCTGGATTTAAACTCCTTGCCGCTGTAATCCTGATTCGGTTCTGGTTTATTCATGTGAACTTTCAAACAAATCCGCTACTCAACTCCGCTTAATGTAAGTATAACAGCAATT
>CAYTHG010000060.1:0-14320 GCA_964437525.1 uncultured Myxococcales bacterium
CAATCGGCAGGCCAGTGCATCCCGCAACCGGGCTGCTCTACTTGGGTTGGATTCATACAAAGCTCGGTAACTGGAATCATGACTGCTTTTATTCGTCATCTGATCACCTCCTAACAAGGTGAAAGCAATAGGATGGAAATCGGATACAAGACATAAACGAACTGGCAGATCCTTTCGAGAAAGCACTTTCTTGAAACGACGGGATGGTTGACCTATGCCTGACACCGAAACGTCGCAGAAACGCCGTTTACGCTCGGAGAAAAGGTATTTCCTATGGATGGGAAGGGTCTACCGAGCTGCCAACTGGCAATCAACTCACATGTTTCCCATACTCAGTAGGAAGATTGAACTTGCCCGATATGGTTTTGGCAAGCGACAGGATATAGGCCACTGCGGAGTATGAAGTGGACAGGGAAAAATTCGCAGAATTCCGGTCTTGAGGTTTGACGGGAGAAAGGCCCCGTACTAGAATTCGGGCATTATTTATTACCAGCAAAGACTGAGGGTATGGCCCAAAAGCAGGAAAAGACCTATCCCTTTCACCCCTACAGCGAGTTTTTTCCATTGCTTGAGGGTGATGACCTCGATGCACTGGCGAAGGATATTAAAAGCCACGGGCTAATTCATCCAATAGTTCTATGCAATGGATCGATACTCGATAGCCGGAACCGGTGCCGAGCCTATCGGATAGCCGGAATACCCCCTCGGTATGAGGAATTCGAAGGGTCCGAAGCCGAGGCAATGGATTACGCCGTAAGCCTGAACTTGATTCTCCACCACTTGAGTACACCGCAACGGGCGGTACTTGCATTACAACTACTGCCTCATGAAAAAGAAAAAGCCCTCACTCGAATGAAAGCCGGTAAGACAGACCCTACGCAAAACAATGTGGAGGGTAAGGGCAAAGGTGAGGCCATTCAGATTGTTGGTAAAAAGGTGGGCGTGTCGGGAGAAACCGTAAGACAGGCTAACAAAATGGCTGACACAGCACCCGATGTTATCAAGGCCATCGTATCCGGTGTAGTTAAAACCATGCCAGAGGCAATAAAGCTGACAAAGCTCGATAAAAAGACTAGAACCAAAACCATTCAGGTGGCGAGTCAGAAGAAAATCCGTATTTCCATGGCTCTACAGGAAGTGCAGCCTCGAAAGGGGCATGTTTTGGAAAAGGCTGCCAGAATGGATCAATGGTCAACGCTGCATAGTCAG
This sequence comes from uncultured Myxococcales bacterium, assembly GCA_964437525.1. Classification (GTDB taxonomy): domain Bacteria; phylum Myxococcota_A; class SURF-8; order SURF-8; family SURF-8; genus JAKQSH01. Next base: position 1,210 of record CAYTHG010000060.1, read on the forward strand.
GTTGTCAACACCTCACGTGATAAAGATATTTCACTGAAAATGCTCATTGAAACGAGGAACCACATTGATGATGAGATAAATCACCGAGAATTCAGTACAATTAATGGTTTCGTGCCTTACATGGGCGGCAAAACCAGAGGGCTGAAGGACATCCTTGTGCTCATCAATGCCATGGTCAGGGAATCGGATCTCGGTCGGGATTTCGAATTCAGGGAGCCTTTCGTGGGAGGCGGCTCCGTATCGGTGAACATAATTAAGAATGGCATCGCCCCGAAAGCAAGAATCAGTGATGTGAATTTCCCGTTGGTTGCCTTTATTACAACCGTCATTAAAGACCCTGAACCTATTTATAACTACATAGAAAACTATGAACTAACCAAAGAAACAGCAGATGAGCTTCTCAAGTTCATGTATGACGTGAGTAAAGGATACCTGTATTTTGATCGAATTGTGAATGAGATCGTGAATAAGGAGATCGATCAAGAAGACCTGAATAAGCCAATTTCCGAAAATCCTGAATTACTGCCATTTATTACGAAGTTGGCTTTTGCCAAGTTTGTGACCCAGAAAACAGGTGTCAGCGGGTTGGCAGAAGTCGGAGGGACATTGTCAGATAGATGGATTAAGGAAAGATGGAAACCAGAGCCCTTTTGTAACCACATTGCTGAATTGAACGATGTGGTTTATGATCGTATCGTTGGCAATCGATGCTTTAGTGAGTCATTCGAAGATGCAATTGATCGCTCTGATCCGTGTTTCATTTTCGCCGATCCTCCTTATGTCGCCGATGGAACAAGAAAGAAATTCTATCCGCATGGGCTTACAGAAGATGAACACATCTCCCTCATGTACATGTTTGAAGGGACTCGGCACCCATACTTGCTAACTTATGGTGATGATAAGGGCGGGCTTATCCGTAATCTGTATAGTAATACGACTTCGTTTTACGTGCAGCCCGTTAAGCGTATGTCTGGAAAAAATTGGATTAATGAATTATGGATCGTTCCAGCCCGATATAAGAGCGTTATCGTGAACACTCCTTTTGAGAAAGTAAAGAGACAGCCTTAAACAGGTTCAATCTGTCCACACACCACCTGCCAGCAGATCCTTTCGAGAAAGCACTTTCTTGAAACTGTATGGTCTCTTTACCTATGACTGATACCGAAACGTCGTAGAAAGGCCGTTTACGCTCGGAGAAAAGGTATTTCCTATGGATGGGGAAAGGCCTACCGAGCTGCCAGCTGCCAGCTAACTCACATGTTTCCTGAAATCCAGGAGAAAGATTGAACTGGACCCAGCCTTGGTATTGGCAAGCGACAAATGGCAGTTCGCAGACACATGCTTTATCAGACATCTCTCCAGCCTTGACAATCATAAATTCCCGTGTAGGATTCATAGCATAGGGATCCATCCGACGACAAGAAACAATACTTGATGAGGGAAGCACCAAAAATTCTCGTTTGTGACGGCCAGGTATAGAGTCTGTATATTTCATAATTATCTTGACTTCCCTAAAAAGTAGAGTAAGAGTAAATCAATAGGGGAAGTTAAACACAAGAGCAAATATATTTATGTTATATCTGAATAGTCGCCTGAGGACTTTGTTTTTGGTATTTATGCTATTTATAGTATCGACATGCGGTGATTTTGCGTCTGAAAACGGCATCTCCGATGGCGATGAGGCAGCATCTCTAACTGGCGGTTCAAGCAGTGGTGGGGCGTTTCTAACATCGAATATGAACCGCACGCACGCGGCCTACCTTCTCAAAAAGAATTACAACTGGGATATTCTGTACCGTAGCCCGGAAGAACTAGCGGATTCGCTTCTCCAGGGGGGGGGCGATTTGTTGCTTTTGATCGGCATAATATGCTCCATGTCGCCTGAAGATTCAGTCCGGTGCTTGGGTAAAATCAAGCAGCTTGGAAAAAGCGATTGCGAAATTCTCATCACAACGTTGTCGTCGTTGGCATTCGAGGAGAACCCAAAAGTATTTAAAGTCTTCTACCATCTGGGATGGCACCTCAAGCCCAAAACGGAAAAAGAAATGAAGGCTATTGCTACAGAATCGAACTGGCATGAAGAATGGATGGGAAGCGAGAGGCGAGATATTCATAATGGTCGTGAAATACCGGGCGAGTACATGCTGATTCATGCAAGAAATTCATAAAACAGGGAAATCATAAATGGAACCTACAACCGACACCATCAAACCTGACCTCGACTGCTTTTTAGAAAAACTGGAGACGCAGCCCAAGACCAGCACCGTGAACGAGTTATTCTCCTTTCTGCGAACGCGGCGCTTGGAGGAGGACCGGGATGTCTGGCTGAGCCACGTGCGTGAGGTGCGCGAGCACCCAATCCTGAATCGTGTTCACCAAGATCCGTTCACCGAGCGTTGCTTCAGCAAGCCTCGCGGCTATGCCGGGGATGCCAAACTAATCGACTTCCTGTACTCGACTGAACCAATCACCCGCCTCGGCGATCATGTCGAACCCGTTGGCCGTACCGTGAACAAGACCCTGTACGACGCCCCGGAAGCTTTAGCCGTGCGGGCGCGGAGACGGATTCTGTCCGAGCGGATTGACGACCATGTGGCACGCGGGGTGCAGGGGGGGGGTAAATATCCTCTCACTGGCTTGTGGACACCTACGTGAGGTCGGTTCTTGCAAGAGCTTGACCAACGGGTGCATTGACAACTTATACGCCATTGACCACGACCCGAAGACAATAGAAGTGGTCGAACAAAACGCCGCAGGAACGCGGGTAAAGCCGATACTGGGATCGGTGAAAGACGTATTCAAGGGCACGCTGGACCTGAAACCCTGCGACTTTACGTATGGGGCCGGGTTGTACGATTATCTGAACGATGATGTGGCCAGTCGCCTGACGAAGAAACTGTTTGATCTGACGAAACCAGGCGGAACGGTGCTGGTGGCCAACTTCCTACCGGGTAATACCTGCATCGGCTACATGGAAGCCTGTATGGATTGGTGGCTGATCAACCGGGATGAAAATCAAATGCTGGAACTGCTTGGAGATATTCCGGAAGAGGAAATTGAGAGTGCTCGGACGTTCACTGAAGAAAACAATAACATCGTGTTCCTAGAGATCACGAAACGATAAATACTAGCTGATAGCAAGGGAAAAACATGAATGACAAAGTAAACGATAGCAACCTGAATACATACTACGACGAGTTTTCGAATGGCGATGCCAATTTAGCTATGAAATAATTGTGTAATGATCTTAAACACATACGAAATGGGGGGGGGGGATCTGAACACCGTTGAGCCGCTCCGACATCATCCCCTGAAAGACCCACTCACGAGAAGAGCATTCACAAAGCCGCGTGGTTATCCCGGAGATGCCAAGACGATGGATCTGGCCTACTTTGATCAAGTGGAAAACGGCTTCGCCCACTATGGCGGATCGGTGTCGGAAACCGGGAAACGGGTTACACCTCACGCCTGTCCCTCACCATTATTCATACGTAAACAATATCACCCGCCTTATGTCTAGCCCTTAAGGTTCTGGACGTTGATTGGGAATTTCGCTTGATTACCACTCCAGATTCCTCCCATTCCGTTGACAACTATTGACAAACTTGCTGGGAAAAGGGTGGAAATGGGGTGATTTCGAGTGTAAATGGAAGACATCTGAAGGCCCGGCGTAACACTGATATCAGCTTGAATTCACTAAGTTTTCCCATTTTTTTGGGCTTTTGAACCGGAGGTTTTGGACAGGGAGGTCTTGCTTCACACGGTAGAAGGCGCTGGTTCGAGTCCAGTACCGCCCACCAATAATATCAAGGACTTAGCCTGTTGGGTTGAGTCCTTTTTTATTGGCCAGATCAACCCGGTGGCGGAACTCAATAGCAACAAAATTTTGAAGAGCGTGTTCGTCTACGCTTCAAAGCCGCACGTGCCCAATTACATGATCTCCTACGACGAATACGGCCATCCTGCTGGCGTCTACCGTATCATCAGCGACCACCTCGGCAGCGTGCGCATGGTGGTGAATACATCCAACGGTGACATCGTGCAGGAAATGCGCTATGATCCCTTCGGTATGGTTATAAAAGACACAAATCCCGGCTTCCAGCCCTTCGGTTTTGCAGGCGGCCTGTACGACCGCGACACGGGGCTGGTGCGCTTCGGCTACCGCGACTACGACCCCGAGGTAGGCCGCTGGACATCCAAAGACCCCATAAGCTTTGCAGGCGGCGACGCTAATCTTTATGCTTATGTGGGTGGTGATCCGGTGAACTGGGTGGATCCGAGTGGATTGGAACCTCTCCCCCAAAAAGTTTATGACTTATGTTCAGCTAAAGGTATTGAACCCAGATTTTGCCGGTCGATATTTGATCCTGATGCCGATCTTACTCAGGAAGAATTAGATCATTTCAATGAAAATATTCACGAAATAATACCATTATATGGAGATCTAGTAGCTCTCTTAGCTGCGATAGGTGGGGAACATCCAGTCTCAGGTAGAAAGCTTAGTGGAAAAGAAAGAATTGAGAAATTGTTTAGCACTTGGGCAACAGGAAAAATCTCAAAATGGATAAAAATACCTGATTAGGAGGAAGGAGCTATGGGTGAAATCAATCATCTACTAGTTGATATAGGTTATATATTGCTTATCGCGAGTCAAGTGCTTGGGTTTATTGTAATCGTAAAGGAGTGGGGAGATGACGGGTTCGATATCTTTTTTTGGCCACCTAGTCAGATTAGATTCTTAATTAAACACTATAGAAAATTTGTCCCGTCAGCTATCTTATTTGTGTTCAGCATGATACTGCTGTACACGTTTAAGAATTAGCCCCCATAGGCCAGGCAAATTCCTTGCCCGACAAACCTCTGCTTTAAAGTAACGGTGACATCGTGCAGGAAATGCGCTATGATCCTTTCGGTATGGTGATAAAAGACACAAATCCCGGCTTCCAGCCCTTCGGCTTTGCAGGCGGCCTGTACGACCGCGACACTGGTCTGGTGCGCTTCGGCTACCGCGACTACGACCCCGAGGTAGGCCGCTGGACATCCAAAGACCCCATAAGCTTTGCAGGCGGCGATGCTAACCTTTATGCTTATGTGGGCTGCGATCCGGTGAACTATATCGATCCGAGTGGATTGAAGGTTAGTATTTGCTTCTTTACACTTCACGCTTCTGTCAAAATCGAAGGGGAAACATCATCAGAATATGATGGACTTTGGAGTTTTGGTCCTGATTATGACAAAATGAGTCTTAGGGATTGGCTAGGTTGGATTCCTGGAAAACCTATACCATCAAAGATATCAGAGTATAGCGATGATTATATGGCATGTATTGAGATATACGAAGGAGATGAACATGATGAAGAAGTATATGAACAAATTCAAGAGTCCAAAAAAGCTAATAATAAATATTCATCCATATTGAATAATTGCATTACGTGGGCAATTAGAACGATAATGTCAGATTGACAAATTAGGGGTCTTGACTGAAGGGATTGCCTAGAGAATACAATGGCAATGAAAGTGCGATTATCATGGATATTATTGTTGTAGTTGCCATGTGGGGAGTATGGCCATTGGCAATACTCATTTGGGCTAGATATTTTAAGAAATGGTCAGTTAGGAAAACAACATTTGTATCGATATTGACATTTTTTGTTCAATTCATCATAGGCGATTCGCTTATCTCTCTAGTTTATTATTATATGAGTGACAGATACCCCAATATAGAAAAATACTTGTTCTATGTTTGGTTTTTTGCCCCAATGCTGTTTTTGATGTGTAGCTACACCTTATACAAACGTGGAAAGTGCAAATAAGTTCAGTAGTCCAGCGAAGTTTGTCGGCGGGTGGCCGTGACAAGTAATGATTTTTGAAACACGACTCAATGTGTGGCATGGGCTAAGCGCAGCTTGCCCATGTGCTTGACTGGAAACACGGGACTGGTGCGCTTCGGCTACCGCGACTACGACCCCGAGGTCGGTCGCTGGACAGCCAAAGACCCCATAAGCTTTGCCGGCGGCGATGCTAACCTTTATGCTTATGTGGGTGGTGATCCGGTGAATTGGGTGGATCCTTGGGGGCTCTCTGAGATTGCAGATAAAGCCCAATGCTACATCGATAAACACGATGGTGATTTACTAAAAGCATGGTCAGATGCATTAAAAAACAGAAAGAATCGTGAACTAGATAAAGAACGTGCTTTGGTAGAACACTATCTTTATGCTCGCCATCGTGTAGATGAAGAAGGGCTTTATGGTGCAATTGAGCAACTTCTTGCTATACCTGGATACACTGTGCTTAAAGCTTTGGGATTGAAAAGCGATGATCCCAAAACTACAGCTCCCAGTGTGGATGAAATCTACCATGGTTATGAAGGGTGGATCGACCAAGTGTTCAATTGAGCATTAAAAGGGATATATGTCATTATGAAAAGGAAAAAAACAATATTCAGCGACCAAACCCCAAAATCGTTGTACTACAGCATTATTGCCATGCTTGCAATAAATATGGGATTAATTGCATTGCAGATTAGGAATATAATTGCATATGGGGGGGATTTGCTTTTTTATGCAATTATTGCTTATGTATCGCTTTTATCATATGGCTTGGTTTTTAAGAGGAAATGGGGAGTCTGGCTGTTTTCTGTGTTCTTCTGGCTGCAAATAGTTTTTACCCCCTTTATGGTATTTCAACCACGAGTATTCGGAGAGAGGACATTGTGCTCCCATATCCATATCATCATACTGGGAATTGCTTGGCTGGCTTGGTGGATGTTTGCATATCATGTTGTTCGGAAACATGACTCCAAATTTCAATAGCAATCAATCATGTTGCGAAGATGGTCCATGTTGTCCTCGGATTTGCTTGGATCTCGTTATGGCTTTTCATTGTTATTCAAATCGGCTAATTATCGAAGTCTATAGAGAAAAAGGGGTAGGGTAGGATAGTATGGTCTATACTTCCATAACCTTATATTTGGCGTTTTGGCTAGCCATTTTCGTTTCAGCCTTGATTATCTTGGCCGTTAAACGCAAGCAATTTTCGATTTTACAACAGCATTATCGATCTTTCCTCTTCGTTCCTTGGAAGTTATCTACCTTCCTAGTAGCAGCCATCGGTCTCAACGCTGTAGGCCCATTCACCGGTGATCCTACCTGGGACTTTGCCACCGCAAGCTTTATGTCCATCTTGACGTTTTTTACAGCACCGTGGACGATCGGTGCATTATTTAAAGCTGTTAGTGGCAAGGAAGGTTTCGCACAAGTCTATGTAGCCATTTGCCTGTGGCTATTTTCTGCAAGTTGGTCTTACGATCTTTATTTACTCATCCGTGATGGCTATTACCCTGTTACGTGGTCGACCAACCTATTAGCCAGTTCCATCCTGTACCTTTGTGCAGGACTGTTTTGGAATCTCTCGTTTAAGCCGAACAGAGGTGTACATTTTGCTTTTACCGAGCCGGACTGGCCACAGAGTGGGCTAAAACAAACTTTTAACCAAGTTTTCTGGTATGCTCTGCCGTTCATGATCCTAGTTTCAGCGATGATTTTGTATTTTTTAATCCCCGTGCAATGGCAATAATAAGATTAAAGCTTTATTCGACGACGGGTGGCCCGGATTTGGGTGGCATAGTCTCACGACCGCAGGTCGGGAGGCCCGTAGATCAGGCAAATTTCTTGCCCGACACACCCATGTTTTGACGTGACGGTGACATCGTGCAGAAATGCGCTATGATCCTTTCGGTATGGTTATTTACGAACACACGAATGCGGTAGGACGGCGTGGGCCAAGTGGAGTGAAGCGCAGCTTGCCCCTGTTCCGAACATGTCACCCATTCTTCGATGTTTGTTGGTTATGGCAACCACCCACCGCAACATCCGTGAAATAAGAAAAAATATTTCGGAGCGGTCAAGGATGCCTGCTCCAGTCTGCAGTATCTTCGAAAAACAAATCCGGGTGAGAACGGGGAGACTCAGCTTCTTTTCACTATTTCAGTTTTAACGGTGGAGAATTTTTATCAAAACAAGTATAATCAATGGAAATTTATTGCCATTTCCGATGGAGGTTGCTGGAGGGCATGAGCGCGTAAGCGTCTAAAACAATTTAGACTTCCATCACCTTATATGATAAATGTTGAGAAATATGTCTGTGGAAGAAACTAAAAAAACGGGTAATCGCTCTGGTATCGCCAACTACAGAAAGATACTGGAAAAGAACCCCAAGTCTTTCATCTTTGCCAAGCTGGCCGAGGAACATCTCAAGTTGGGCGAAGTGGAGCAGGCCATAGAGATCTGCAAAGGCGGTCTGCAGCACAATCCCGATTTCGCTGATGGTCAATACGTGTTAGGTGTCGCCTTATACAAAAAGGGCGAAAAACAGGCAGCCGAGGACATTTTCTTCAAGATCCTCAAAAAGAATCCCGAGCATTATCTTGTAAAAGAAGCTCTGCACCGACTGGGATACGATGAGGATAAAATAAAAAAAGGACTGGAATCCGTAAAAGAGGAACAGGCAATTTCACTGGAAGCGGATGAGCAGGATACTCAAGAAGACCAAAGCGAATCATTTTCCAAGCCTGTAGCAAGGACTGCACCACGTAAAAGAAGCAGTTCTTCAGCCGAGTTGAGGCAGCGCTCACGCAATGCCGCCCGCGAGATGCAGATAGCCCGTCGTTCTCCGGTGGCGGAGGAAGAAGAAGTCGAAGACGAGTTTGTTCCCGACAGGGATAAAACAAAAAGGCCGGCCTGGAAAACTGCTTTGATTTTGTCGATTGCAATTGCAATTGCCGCCGGAGTCTATTTCGGAGTCACCGCTTACATGCACAAGCTGGCCAAAGAAGAAATCGCCGAGCTTGTCCTGCATTCCAAAGAAGAATTAAAGACCGATACTTTCGATGCTTACCGGAATACGGTTGAGAAACTTGAAAAAGGTCTTGTCAAGTACAAACGCTCCATAGATGCACGCACCCTGATGGTTATGGTCTACGCTCGCCTGCTGCTTGATTTCTCGCCGGAGAATCTGAACTGGCAGGACAGGATGGAGCAACTTTACCAGAGTTTACCAGCCGACTTCGGAGACGATGTGCGCATATTGACCGCCCGAGCGTTTCGTGGTTTTGCATTGGGCAAGCCGGGTGAAGTGCGCTTTCTGCTGGATACAGCCCGTGAAAAGGGTTGGAATACAGACCCGCTGAAATGTCTGGAAGGTGAACTTTTCCTTTTTGATCGCAAATTCGATGAGGCAAAGAAGCTTTTCCGCGAAGTGCGCGAATCCAAGCCGCGTGAAAGCAGAATTCTTTATAAATTAGCCATCGCTGAAATAGAATCAGGCGCAAAAGCCGAGGGTTTGGAGCTTTTGCAGGATATCTTGAAAGACAATCCCAAACATAAGCGCGCCAAGCTTGCCTTGTTGGAAGCTCAGATGGACAGCGGTCAGACACCGACGGATATCTTTGGTAAGATAGAATCTTTTGCCAACCAGTCGGGCGAGGCCTTGCCTGTAATCCCGCGTGGGCGTTTGACTTATTTGAAGGGGCGTATAGCCCTTGAGCGCCAAAAGCTGAAAGACGCTTTGAAACTTGCCGAAGAAGCTGTGCGCCTCGATGCACGGGCACCCCATCGTTATCTATTGGCAAGGGTGCAGCACAATCTCAAGCACGGCGAAGAGGCGCGGCAGTCTTTGCTGCCCGCAGTGCAGCAACAGCCCGAGAACAAAAGCTATCGTCGCCTGCTGGCCCTGATTTACCTGTCGCAAAATAAAAAGACGGAAGCCATAGAGCAGTTCGACCTAGCCATAGACGATGCCACCGACGATATATCTCTGTTGGTAACCGCCGGTGATACGGCCATGAAGCTGCGTATGTTCGAGAAGGCCACCTTCTATTACGAGCGGGCCGTGTTCTCGAATTTTTCAAGCATAGAGCTGCACAAAAAGCTTATTCTGGCCCAGATAGAAAAACGCGATCTTGGTGAAGCCAGAAAACGCATCAATCGCTTTTTAGCAGAAAAGCCCGATATGGCTCTGGTGCATTATCTGCACGGTAAGCTTTTGATAGCTTCGGGTGAAGGCGACAAGGCTTATAAAGCTCTTCTAAAGGGTGCGGATTTAGACCCCGAGAACGAAGATATTCAGCTTGAGTTGTCTCGCTACGAGTTGAGCTTGTTCGAACACAAAGAAGGCATACAGCGACTGCGCGATCTTTTGACGCGCAACCCCAACCAGCTTGAGGCCATGGATCTTTTGGCGTCTTACGCTTTAGCCAGCGGTTCTTTTGTAGAAGCTCGTGAAATGTATTCCCGTCTTGTAACACTCGACCCCGGATCCATTGCCGGCAAAGCTCATCTTGCGTATGTGGATTATCAAATAGGGCAGGCAGAACAGGCCAAGAACAAGCTTGCCGAGATCTTGCAGAAACATCCGCAAAACGGCACAGCCAAGCTTTATCTGGGAGTCTTCAGCATACTGGAAGGCGACCAGAAGCAAGCCGAGTTGCAGTTCCAGAAAATCGTTCGCATTGCCGGAAAACTGCCGGAAACCCACTACTGGCTGGGAAGGCTAAAGCTGGCACAGGGCGAGCGCGTCTGGGCTCGCAGCGAATTCGAGTTGGCCTTGCGTATTCAGCCCGATTACCCGCGCGCCTTGTACGAAATCGGTCTGATGCTGTTTGTTGACGGTAAAATCAAGCAGGCCGTCAACATGTTCAATAAATCACTCAAGCTTTTGGAACAGTTCCCGAGAGCAACCAATTACCGGGCAAAAATTTACTGCCGTCTGGGAGAAGTCGATATTTTCAAGGGCAGACAGGCTGCGGGCATCAGGCGCTTCAAGCTAGCCAACAAGCTTGATCCCAAGGACGCCGAACCTTACTATCTGATGGCCCGCGAAGGCAAAAAATACGCCAACCCGCAGCGCTCGCTACGCCTTCTGAACAAGGCCATAGATCTGGATTCGGATTTCACGGTGGCATACTTTGAAAAGGCCTTTATATTGCAGAGTATGGGCCGCAAAAAAGACGCCGCCGCACAGTTCGAGAAATACCTCAAGCTGGCTCCCAACGGCGAGTATTCAGCAACTGCCCGTCGGGAACTGAAGAAGCTTCAAAACGGCGGCAAGTAGATCTCGTAACCTCCATTTTTAGACAAGTCATAGATTTTCGCTCTTTAGGAAAACCCGCTCCTTCCCGAGTAGGCAATGGCGGTGCCCCTCCGTTCATCCCGAGTCCTGTAGTTGGAGCAGGCTGGGAAGCGCTACTCCAACCTCGGATATTCAATCTGCCTTATCTTTGTTGGTAAGTTTTATTCCGCTCGTCCCGAGTGCCGACCGTGAAGAAGGCGTATTGAGGGATGCTTCGATACAATTTTGCTGCGCGAAATAACTCAGCACGAGCGGTATCTGTACAAGATTAAAGCTGGAGGCTATACTCTACCGGAAAAAACCCCAATCTTCCGCTTTCAAGGTGGCGTTTTGCGCCCGAATTTGCTATAGCAATTAGGTTTGCAATGTGAGCATTATATTGATTCTGCATAAATTAACAGGAGGAACACAATGACATTCCTGAAGAAGCTCGAAGCCGCACGCGGTGCCGATAAAATATCCGAAGATACCTTTGCCAACTGCGCCAAGTGGCTCAAGGCCGATTTATATAAAGACTTCCGCTCCGAGATCGAAGCAATGATAGAAAAAGAAGACTGGGAGCAGTTGACCGATTGCTTCTACCAGCTTATTCCCTTCGGTACAGGCGGCAGACGCGGTCCGGTCGGTGTCGGCACCAACCGCATGAACAACGCCACCTTGGCCGAGTCCGCTCAGGGCGTCGCAAACAAGCTTGCAAAAGAAATCTCCGGTCGCCGCTCGCGTGTGGCGGTTGCATACGATACCCGCCTGACTTCAGCCGAGTTCACCGGCATCGTGGCTTCTGTCCTGTGCGCCAACGATATCGAGGTCTGCCTGTTCGACGGTCCGCGCTCGACTCCGCAGCTTTCTTTCACCATTCTCGATCATCAATGCGACGCCGGTATCGTCATTTCGGCCTCGCACAATCCACCCGAGGACAACGGCTTCAAGTGCTACTGGTCCGATGGCGGGCAGATCGTGCCGCCCCTGGACGGCGAATTGATAGCCGAAGTCAACGCGGTTTCCGAGGTCAAGCGCATGGATCTGGCCGAGGCCGCCGGACACGAACTGATAATCCGTATGCGTCCGGACGACGACGACCGCTATCACCGCGCCCTGCTGAAGCACTCGCTCTCGGACAAACGCGACTTAAAAATAGTCTATTCGCCCATACACGGTACAGGCATCGGCTCGGTTTACCCGCTGCTGTTGAAGGCCGGTTTCAAAGACATTTACATAGTCGAAAACCAGAAAGACCCCGACGGCAATTTCCCCAACGTGCCGGAGCATAAGCCCAATCCCGAAATCACCACCGGCTTCGATGAAGCCCTGAAGCTGGCCCGCTCGGTCAAGGCCGATCTGGTGATGGTCTCCGATCCCGACGCTGACCGCCTCTCGGTGGCATTGCCGCCGCGTGAGGGCATTGATTCGGACTGGGTGATATTATCCGGCAATCGCGCCTCAGCTCTGATTATGCATTTCATAGCCTACAAGATGAAAGCCGCCGGGACACTCAAGCCCTCACACATCGTATACACCACCACGGTTTCATCGCCGCTGATGCCCACCATCGCCCGCAGCTACGGTCTGAAGGTTTACGACGAACTGCTGGTGGGCTTCAAGTGGATCGCCAACCGCATAAAGCGCCAGGACGACCCGAACGACTTTTTATACGGTTCCGAGGAGTCCATCGGTTACATGCGCGGAGCGCAGACACGCGACAAAGACGCGGCCATGGCAGCCCTGATATTCTCTGAATTGTGCGCCGAAGCTCGCGCCGACGGCAAACACGTCCTCGATCTTTTGGACGATATTTACCGCGAGTACGGATATTTTCTCGATCACGGCATCTCGCTCTTCTTTGAGGGAGCCTCGGGTCAGGAGCGCATGTCCCGCATGATGAATGCCCTGCGCGAAAATCCGCCTGCAGAAATCGGCGGGCAGCCGGTGGTGTCGCTTGTGGACCGCAGCGTCAACGAAGTCCGCAACCTGCAGGGAGAAG
>CAYTHG010000061.1:0-14278 GCA_964437525.1 uncultured Myxococcales bacterium
CAAGCCAACACAAAAGGATGCTTATGATAATTTCCGTTAAATTTTTTGCGCTATGGCATACAGGCGCGGTCATTGGCGTAATCCACCTCCACTTCGATTTCGAAAGGCGATTCTTCGATCAGGCGCTGCAGTTTACAAGGTCGGATGGTTCCTCACCTGAATTCACCCAAGATATATCTTATTGCCCGATGCCCGTGAAATAATTTTCCAGATTTTCTTCTTGACAGGAGTCATCTTGACTCATATCATTGAGTCATAGGTTGCAAATTCACATAAATAGAGGAGATCAGAAGATGGCAAAGATTCACTACAAGTTCGCCCCACAGTAAATGCAGTGAAGGAGTGTTGTACTTCCTTCCTGCCATAAGTGGGGCAGGAGGCGATTGTGGAATTAAAGAAAAACGGTAAGCTGGTACGAAAGACAGAAGAACATCTACCCGCATGGGACGGTATTCAGAGCGTCAGCGAAAAGCCACGGCAACCGTGGTGGGTGCGCGCTCTGGAGTCACTGTTAAAGGCGGTAGACAAACAGGATGTGCTGCCCCTGGCAATGATTGGGACGGCAGCATACCTTGAAGCCATGGCGGTATCCGGCGTGTTTCTGCCGACAGTTGTTGTTTCAGCAGGAGTCGCAATCGCCATGCGGAAACAGGAGCAATATGCGCGACAAAAAAATCCGAATTCAGATGGACATGACCCCGAAAGCGGCCTCGCGTCTTGATGAGTTGGGGAAACAACTAGACGTTGCATCAAGGGCGGAAGTCGTGAGAAGGTCTCTCGGCATGCTTGAATGGGTGTTGCACAAGATGAATACCGGCTCGACCATTTATCTCGAAAATGAGAAAAACGGCGACCGCTGTCAGGTTGTGATACCCGAACTAGTGCAAATGAAATAGCCGGGTTCCTGTCTGGCATCAGCGGGGTTATCGCCAATCATTCAAAGGGTGAAGAATCACCCGACCTACTCTCTAATGCCTGCTATAACAAACATCCTTTCACTTACCGCCTGATCTCCTGCAGGGTTTCGGCGTGCTGGCGATCCAGCTTTTCCTCCAGTCTATCGAGGCGCTTTTCGAGCCTTTCCATGTCGCAGGAGTAGCGTTCCAGCCTGACGCATTCTTCCCGCGTCTTCATCTCGCTCTGGCGCAACTCGTTTAATTCCTGGCGGTTGGGCATGACACCGTAGGCGAAGACCGCCCCGATGAAGCTCATAATCAATGTCATGGCGGCGATTGCCACACCCAGGCTGATTTTGTGATTGCGTCTTGTCATATGTTTGAAACCTCCAAACCCTCGAACTTGAAAGCGAGGGCAAAGTCGTCTGCGCTTTTTATGCGCTTGTAAATACGCCGGTTTTCATCACGCTTTTTGTAATAGCCTTTTGCCTTGCGCTTTGATCTTTCATGCCACAGGTGATAAAGCTCGCACTCGGGTCTATGGATGCGAAAGCCGTGCCTTATGACTCGCCAGGCAAACTCGTCTTCTTCAAAACCCCAGCCTTCAAACTCGCAGCGCAAGCCACCGACGGAAATGAAGTCTTTCCTTCTCATCCACACCAGACCGCCCTTGCAATCCATAACGCTATGGGACGGGGTTTTAGATCTGGCTTTGGTATTGCCGAGGATGGCCGCGCTTTCAAACTTGGACAGGTAGCGCACTTTGGGCAGAATCAGGCGGCGCTTATGTTCTGCAAGGGCGTATGACGCATTATGAACAAACTCGCGCCGCAATAAAATGTCCGCATCCAGCATGGCAATAAAACGAGCGCGGGAGAGAAAGGCTGCATAATTGATAAGCCGCGCCCGCGAGAAATGCCCGGATAGCTTGACCTTGTGTATGGCATAGTTCCCGCAAAAATACCGCCGCGCCGCAACTTCTGCGCCGGGCACCTCTCCCGCCGCCACAATGCGCAGTGTTGCAAATCCGCAATCCTTAGCGGCCTTCAATACCGCGTCTATGTGCAAGCAGGATTCCTCGCCGCCCAAGGGCATCAGCAGTTCGCTTTGAGATGCGATATCAGGCGGACACTGCAAGGCGCTTGTCTTTCTTGTTTTTGAGGCACTCCAGATAATAATCGCGCAGGCGCTCGTATCGCGGGCGATTTAAAGGCGCATCGCTGCGAAAAGAAGGCAGGTCCAAGCGCGTTAGGCGGCCATGCATGGAAGGCTCTATCTTTTGTCCGCCTGCAAAAAGCTGCAAGCCGAAGAAGGTATCGTCACAACCCCAGCCGCCGCAGAAGCCCTCGTTGAAAAGCGTGCGGCGCGCGGCAAAGCGCGACACCAGCGTACCCGCGCCCATCACCAGTCGCCAGTTATTACCGGCATCCGCCCCCATCATCAAAGCGCGCCTGAATTCCGGCTTGCGCCAATGCGTCAAGCTGCCGCCGGTTTCTCGCTCGTCGCAAAATGACGGGTTCTCATAATCTATGTCAAAGACCGTCACCCGATGCTCGTCGTTTTTGTATTTGCAACGGAATACAAGATCGTCCGATGGCAGGCAATTTGAGTCCGAGAATAAAAGCATACGTCCCGAGGCAGCCTGAATGCCGAGGTTGCGCGAGGCCGCCGCGCTGTATGGCCCTAAGCGAGCCGGGATATAAGTTACGCCGCAATCCTTTGCAAGCTTTCTAATATCCTGTGAATAAGGCGAAAGCCTGTCCACCAGAACAAGTTCCTCATCGCCTGTAAACTGCCGCCTGTAGGCATCGAGGACTTGGGGCAGTTTACTGGCTTTGCCGTAATGGGGCATGATTATGGAAAGCTCGCACTGGCATTCGCGTCGCTTTGCGGCAGAATAACGAACTTCTGAATAATGACGCCTCTGGCTCCTGCTATTCTGATCGGTAATACTGTCCGGCACGCGGCGATTCGGTGTCTGGCGGGCAAAGTACAAAAGCTCGTCCACAAAAAATCCGGGGGCCACTTCTTCAAGGCGCAAAAAAAGATCCTTGTCGTTGGCGCCGTTTGTAAGCTTGCCTATGCCGCCGCAGGCATCGAAGGCAAAGCGCGTGAAGGTTCTAAAAGCGGTGGCACAATCTGTTTGCAAAAGGGTTTTTCCCGCCGGGATATGGCCTGCGTAACCGCGTTTTTTTGGGGCCAGCGTGTCCACGTCGCAGTAGGCAAACTGCGACCAGCCGAAACCGCAGCAGGGATTGAGGCGGTAGCCTTCAAGCATCTTGGAAAGCGCCTTGGGATGCAGAGCATCATCGGCATCCAGTATACCGCAAATAACCCCGACGGATTCGGCAACAGCGCGGTTGGTGGCCGTCGCGCAGCCGAGTGTGGATTCGTGGCGGAAGATTTTGATGCGCTCGTCACATTTTGCAAAAGATTCGGCTATTTTAAACGAGCCATCCGTGGAAGCGTCGTCCACGATTATCAACTCGAAGTGTTTATAACTTTGACGAAGAACCGAGTCTATGGCCTTGGCCAGATAGGGGCGCTTGTTGTAAAGCGGCATGACAATAGAAAACAAAGGCGTATCGCCCAGGCTCCAGCCGTCTATGTCGAGATAAGCGCTTGTGTAGTGGGCAAGGTCTACCCTGTCCTGCAAATCGCAATGTCTAAGCGTTTTCGTCATTCAAATTGTCTCCAATCCAGCAATTTGTAGGGGCACGGCATGCCGTGCCCCTACCCCTTTAGAGGAACGAGTGCAGCGAGTGTCTCGAAGGGTCAAGGCGTTTCTCCGTTCTTGCCATCGCTTACCTGTATTTCTCCAGCTCGAAATCTATCCTGCCGTCATTGTGAATACGAAAAAGCCTGTAGTTTGTTTCGTCGTACAAAGCGCCCGCCGCCGATATGATTTTGATTCCGTAGCGGTCGCGCCACAATCCGGGTTTATGACGATGGCCGAAAAACAGCATGTCGAGGTTTGCGCTCGAAACGGTCTGCAAAAATTGCTCGGCGTCTTTGAGCTTGCACAAAAAATCCCGCTCCCAGGGGTGATGGTGCAGGGCCACAATACGATGTTGCGCAGGGCGCTTGAGGTTTCTGGCCAGCCATTTTAGTTGCCTCTTGCCGATTTTCCCTTCGGCACCGAATCTGTCGTCGTTGGAATCCAGACCTATCAGCAGGAGCTTTCCGCCTTCGCTCTGCATACAAAAAGGCTTGTTCATCCACGGCCACGAACCCAAAGGACAGCGAATGCCTGTCTTTTTACAAAAGCGGCGCAGCACTCTGGCGGGCCAGATTCCTTTTATGTCTTTATCGTGATTGCCCTTGACTATCAGCTTGGGATTATCGAGCTTTGAAAAAAGCTTGTACGCCTGCAAAAATTCGTCGCGCCGCCCGTTGTCGCAGATATCGCCGCTGGCCACCAGCAGGGCTTTTGGGTGCTTTCCAGCAATATGAGCGAGGGCGCGTTCCAATCGGATATTGTGAGGGTGGCGGGCGTCGGACTTTAGGTGCGTATCGGATATATGAATTATTTCAATCATTTACAATTATGTCGCTCGTTTCTTAAGCAAACTGAAACCCTAGGGTTTCGATTTGTTCTAAATGAAAATTGACATTACTTGACAAAAGTTAACTGATTGTGTAATGATTCCTACTAGATTGCTTCAACGAAGTTGTGATTTATTGTATTGTCGTCAATCCAGCGTTCTATGTCATTCAAACGGTAACGGACAGCGCCGCCAAGCTTGATATAAGTCGGACCGCGCTTCTGATGTCTCCAGATTGCCAGAGTTTGCCGGTTTATCAATAACATGGAGGCTACCTGCTGCGGAGAAAGCAGTCGTCCGGTTTTTGTATTATCCATAGCCATCGTTTTCTCCTTGAGTTTGTAAGTTGTTTATATATCCATTAATATCAAACGAGAGTAAGAATGTCAAGTCATAATTCACACGCAACGTTAAGTATTCCGCAAAGAATTGAAATCGTTCGCGATGCTCTCGGCCTTAAAAAAGGGGAATATTGCACAAGAGTGGGAATTTCACCCAACAGCTATTCAAATTACATGGCCGGACGGGTGCCCAGTCTTGAGATCATCAAAAAGATGATCGACGAGTTCTCCATCAACGCTCACTGGCTGGTTTCCGGAGAGGGAGAGATGTTTGTGGATACTGTCGCTGCCAAGTCCGATTTGCCGGAGACAGGTGGAAAAAAAGTTGAAGATGCCTCCCGTCAAATATACGGTGCGGAATATGTGGTTGAAATACTTGAAGAAAACAGGCAATTGCGCCGCAGTCTGGAAGATGCAGAAAGTCGCTATGAAGAGGCGCTTGACAGGGCTGCCGAGCTTGAGCGCGAAAACTCAAAACTGATGGCTAATTCCAAGGGGGCGCGCAAAGCCGGTGGCGGATCGCTTTGAAATTCAGTTCTCGATAACATCACTAGTTTCTTGTGTATTCCTGCCAGTCCTGCGAGGAAATGCAATCAGGTGGCCGAATCTGGGCGGTACGAATCGAGTCACAGCCGTTTTTTTTTCAAAGCTATTTTCTTCGTATTCTTTCATTTCCCGGTAAATCCCACAGCAGGTGGACAAGGATTTTCTCAGGGCCAGACGTAACTCCGCCGAAGAATTCTCCAGCAGTTCGAACTTTATGGCCCTCAGTAGTGCCGAATCGGCGACACTCAAGCGCTCTTTCCTGTTTTCCCCCGTCATTGCAATACCTCTTACTGTCCGCCCTTAATGGTTGCCTCACAAATATAAATAACCTATTCAGGTAACTTGTTCTTGACAAATACTAACAATTCAGGTTATACCTGTCAAGCAATCAATCGCATGTCGGAGGAATGAGGTTATGTCGTCCATAAATGAACGTTTAAAAAAAGCTCGGCAAAAGTTGGCTTTGAGTCAGGAGACCTTCGCGGAGCTGATAGGTGTGAATCTCAGAACCTATCGCGGTTACGAGACAGACGAGCGGCGCGTGCCTGCCGATTTGCTGGCGTCTCTGTCGGAAAAAGCCGGTATACGTTGCGAATGGCTGCTTTTGGGCAAGGGCGCGCTCATGGAAAAAAACAGCTCCACCCCGACGCGTCCGCCTATTCCCGTGGTGGGCGAGGTCCAGGCCGGACCCGATGGCCGTTTCATGCCTGAGAGCGTGCTTTATTACATGCCGCGCCCGGTGGGAGTGACGGACGAAGACGCCTTTGCCTTCGAGATTCGCGGTGACAGCATGTTGCCCCGCTATCGCCAGGGCGACGTGGTCATCTGTTCCAGACGCGTGTCGGTTTCTTCCGACGACGATGTGGTTCTGGCGCTGGAGTGGGGCGAGACCATGTGCAAGATCTGGCGCAATCTGGGCGAGACCGTGCGCCTTGAAAGCTGGAACGACGCCTTCAAACCTCTGGAAGTCAAAGCTTCGCAGGTGATAGACAGGGCCAAGGTGATAGGTCTGGTATGGGGTTCGCTGGCCAAAAACGCACGCATGACGGTCGAGGATGCGCCGGCAGCATAGCAGACGCTAGTCCTTGGGCCCATTGACAAACCTCTGACTTCAAAGCTATTGACAAAACAGCAGCAAGTTGTCATCCCCGCACAGACGGGAATCCAAATTATTAAATCGGCAAATAAGACGTAGCTGTCATGCTGAACTCGTTTCAGCATCCTTTCTAATGGGTCTAAGACCCAGAAACAAGTTCAGGGTGACAATGCCGCTAACATATAGTTGTTTCGGTCTGTACCCAACGGAATGGGCACCCGCCTGCGCGGGTGTGACAAGGTTTTGCTATTTTGTTTTTCATAAGATATCGACTTTGTAAGTAATAAAAAAACGGGCTACCCCTTCGGGCAGCCCGTTTTTATTTGCGGTGCTTGCTGTTTATTCAGCGCAGAGCCAGGCGCCCTTCATGTGGAAGTTTACCTGATCGTCTTCCTGATCGATTATCAGGCACTCGAAGAAGCCCGATTTCTCGTCATCGGCTACGGTCACGATGCAGGGCGTGATGGATGCGTAGTTGTGGTATTCGATCGTGTTGGGATCTTCGGAAATATTGATAGCCCATGTCACCAGTGAGGTTGAGCCTTCCTGCTGGTATTCGCCGGCTCCGTCGTAGTTTTGAATGTTGATTATCAGATTGGTGCGGGAAACATCGTCTTGGGACATCTCGACGTGATATGTGCCATCTATGTCTTGGCAGCCTGTGGTCGGGGATACCGAATGTTTTACATATACATAGCTGCCCGGCATGGGGCCGTCGGGAACATCGAAGCACATCTGATCGGCTGCGGGTGTGCAGATCTCATCTTCGCCTTCGCCTTCGCCTTCGCCTTCTCCCTCGCCTTCGCCTTCACCTTCGCCCTCACCCTCGCCAGAAAGCTTGTCGGTGCAGACTTCGATCTCAAGATCCCAATTGCAGGTGTAATCGCCCAGACATTCTTCTTTTGTCAGGTAATCGGCGCAGACAGTAGTCTCTTCTTCGTCGTCTCCGCCGCAGGCGTAAAAACAGAAGACGAATGTCAATGCCAGCATAGTCAACAACACAGCGATTTTTTTATTCATGGCCTACTTTCTCCTTTTACAGAAAGGTAATGTTCAGTATCGACGCGCCCATTATATATACCAGGGAGATTTTTTACACAATATTTTGCGGCTATTTGGAGAGCATTACGCCCTGCCCGCGCACTTGGATCAGCTTGACCGGCTCTTCGTAGTCGGTGGAGTGAACTTCGAGCAGCCCCATGTATATCTTCGTATCGGTGGGATAAAAGATTATATTGCATGAGAATAATCCAGCAGGTTCCAGGATTTCGTTCAGCTTCAGAGGATCCGTGCCACAGTCGATGATAAAGCCGGAATGGGTCACGTCTTTCGACCATTGCAGGCTTTGCACAGTTACGTTGCCGCTGCAAGAGCCGGTCATTTTGATTTGCTTGCTGGTTTCGTTGCCGACATGCACCTCGAAGAATTCCATGGGATCGGGCGTCACATCGAGGCAGGACATGACAGACAAGCCTTTAAGCTTTTTCTCGAAGGCGTCATTGCCCGGTGCCGGGTTCTGCGGGTCGGCTACAAATGGTTTGACAAGAATTACAGCGCTGCAGTTGCCTTCGCGGGTCGGTTGGTATGTCAAAGGCAATTCAAAGGATTTGCCGGATTCTACAAACAGGGGAAGTTCGATTCCTTCTCCAAGCCTGAATCCGGCATCTATGGGTTGTATGTTGACTTCGCTTATACCGCAGACTTCGTTTCTTACAGGATTTCCGTCTTCGCAGATATCGTTGCAATCTATATGCATTGTGGTGTGAGACTCTTCCCCCGCCATTACTTGTCCGAAGTCGATTTCTTCTTCTTCCGGCAGCATTCCGGCGCAGTCTCTGTAGCGCGTCAGAATCGGGACGCGCATGATGGGCTTTTCCTTGTCGTCGGATGAGACTTCGAGGTAGCACTCTTTCGCGCCGGGAGAAGCCAACTCGACTGACAGTTCCACCTCGATGCTTTCACCGGCTTGCAGTGTGTATTGATCCTCCAGCGGTGTCTGTATGATGGAAATTTCTGTTGAGCAGAAAGAAGGTATGGATATTTGATACAGATCTAGTCCACATTCGCAGATGTTTACCAACTCCAGTGTGGCGCTTTGCTGCGTATCGGTGGCCATATAGCCAAAGTCCACCTGACCCGGCACGACTCGCAGGCACTTGCCCCCGCTGGAGTTCTCCAGGTATTCCGAGTACTCCTCGACTTCCATCCGCTCGGCTGCGTCGATGTCAAACTCTTCCAGAAGTTCCTCATCACCATCGACGAGATTCTGCTGTGTTTCTTCCCCACCGCAACCTGTAAGCAACAGTACAAGCGAAATACAAACCGCAAGCACCACTTGATATGTGTTACTTCTCATACTCCAACTCGCTGTTTAGTGTGTAACCGATTGAAATAATGTTATTGTTTTTCGGCAACAAACACAAGTAAAGACGAGAAATTTGTTTTTTTGAGGAATAAAAAAGGCCGATTTGTTCCCTTTAGAGTTAGCTCGATTGGGCGTATATGCGTACCCCTCCGTTCATTCCGAGTGCCGACCGTGAGGGCGGTGTATCGAGGGATGCTTCGATACAATTCCGCTTCGCGAAATCACTCAGCATGAGCGGCGGATAAATTTTCCTATGTATCTAAATCACTCAGTCTTAACTCTTGGTTGGGTCTCTGACCCGACAACGGCATATAAACATGTGGAGCCGGTCGGAGACCCGCTCCAACAATGAGCATGATCGGTTTTCCCGTTTTATCGAACCTAGAAAGAAAGTAGGTCTGGTGATTCTTCACCCGACAATTAAATTGCAGATCACGCCGCAGCTTCAGCGGTAGCGGGCGCTGTTTCTCGTTTTTCTAAGCGCTTGTTTCTGAAGAACAACAGAATATCGGCGCAGACCATCAGGCCGTTGAAGGCGTACAGGCCGATTACCACGTCGTAGTGATAGTAGGCCTTGTGCAAGATTCCCATGCCGTAGCCGACTAAGACGACGAGCAGGAACATCAGGCTCTTGCCGCCTGTCTGACGGGACTTGAACGATTTGGCGATTGAAAAAGGCCAGGCTGCGCCGAAGCAGATCAGCATGATTATCTCGAAAATACTCAAAATTCACTCCTTATGAGACAGCCCGTATCAGCTCTTTACGGCCTTGAATGCAAAGAAGCCGTCGAGGTCGGGAACGCCGGAAGTGTCCATATAGGGCAGGCCGTCGGTGTCTTTCCATAAGCCGTCGTGAACCGCCTTGGAAGCTACAATCTTGGCCTGCTTGTGCGTCTCCGCGAAATGCTGCAATTGCTCTATGCCTTCTTCGCGGGTATACGTGCAGACGGCAAAGACCAGCGAGCCGCCCGGCTTGACGTACTTCCAGGCGTTATCGAGTATGGCTTTTGCGACGCGGGCGCGTTCGGCTATGTCTGCGGCCTTGCGGCGGTAACGGATTTCGGGATGACGGCGAATGATACCCAGTGCCGAACAGGGCGCATCGACCAGCACGCGGTCAAAGCTCTCATGCTCAAGTCCTTCTATATCGAGGCTTGCATCAGCAGTCAAGGTTTCTATGCTGTCGAAACCGTGCAACTTGGCTTGATATCTCAAAAGCTCCAGGCGCGATTCGTGCAGATCCAGCGCGATCAACTTGCCCTGGCCCTGCATCAAGCCCGCTATCTGCAAGCTCTTACCGCCCGGCGCGGAACATGTATCCAGTACGCGCATTCCGGGTTCGGCCTCAAGCATCAGCCCCACAAGCTGTGCGGACTGATCCATGGCATGACACAAGCCGTCTTCCATCAAGAGTGCAACCTTTGCCAGATCGGAGCCGGGTAGAAGCAGCGAGCCCTCGGCATAATAGCCTTTGCGCGGCGCGGCCTGATGATCCTTGAGTTCTTGTGTAAGCTCGGCGCTCTCGATTTTTACAGGGTTGGGGCACAGCACCAGCGGCGGTATCTTGTTGGCAGCCTCGGCCCTGATGCGCAGGTCCGCCAATATCTTGCGCTCTTCGCTCAAGCCGCGTTCGATTGCTTCTTTGCGCCACAGATCCACAATGAATTTCGGAATCGAATACGAAACCGAAATGCGCTCCAGAGCATCTTTGGGGAGACGCGGATCGAATTTCTCGGCCCGCCAGCGGCGTTGCCAGTTGCGCAGCACGGCGTTGACGAATCCAACCGCGTGCTTGCGTTCTATCAGGCGCAAAAGCTTCCCGGACTCAGCCAGCGCCGCGTGTTGCGGTATGCGATCCAGAAACACGAGTTGGTACAAGGCCAGCCTTAAAACCTGCAATACCGGCGGATCTATCTTCGATATAGGTCTTTTGGCCAGATCTTCTATCCAGGCATCTAAAAACATGCGACGCCTTAAAACTCCGTATAAGAGTTCCATGGCCAGACGGTTGTCTTCGGGTTTCACTTCATCCCGTTCGGCAGCTCTATTGCAGAGACCCTGCAAAACCAGGTTGGAATAAGCCCCGGACTTTTCGACCCGTAAAAGAGCTTTCAAGGCGATATAGCGGGCGTTCAATTTTTTTCCTTTGAATCGAATCTGAAGCCGACATCCAGTTTGCTGCCGCATAAGAAAGCGGCGGAGTCGAGCCGTTTGTGATTCTGTTTCTGGCAGACTTTGATCTCCAGGGCGTCTGTTCCGCAGGCGACTATGATACCCTGCTTGGTGGAGCAGGCCACGACTTCGCCGGGATCGTTATCGACACCCTTGATGATATTGCAGTCCCAGATCTTGAGATAGTTGTCCTGAAGGTATGTATAGGCCACCGGCCAAGGAATGCAGCCGCGCACCAGTCGGTCGATTTCTTCGGCGCTCTTGGACCAGTCTATCAGCCCCGTCTCTTTGGATAAAAGCGGCGCGTATGTGACCTTTTCTTCGTCCTGAATCGTTTCTTCCAAGCTGCCGTCGAAGGCGGCATGGACAGTCTCGAACATGGCCTGCGGGATGATGGCGGCGAGCTTTTCGCTCAGGCTGGCCGTGGTTTCTTTGGCGTCTATTGCAAGCTCGCGCTGCCAGACCACCGGGCCTGCGTCGAGTTTTTTGACCATGCGCTGAACCGACACGCCTGTTTTTTCGTCGCCGCGAATGATGGCCCAGTTGATGGGCGCGGCTCCGCGCAGATGCGGCAACAAGGATGTATGGGCGTTGAAGCAGCCGCAGGCGGGAGTGTCTATCAACCACTGCGGCATTATCATGCCGAAAGCCAACACGCAAAAGACATCGGCGTCCAATTCGACCATGGCTTCGCGGAAGCCTTCTTCCGTGTGTTGGCAGGGCTGCAGGACGGGAATGTTCTTTTCCTGAGCGAACTCTTTGACGGGGCAGGCTTCGAGATTTCTTCTGTTGCGCCCGCGTGTGCGATCCGGGCGAGTCACCACGGCGACCACCTCGAAATCTTCGACGAGGCGCGCAAGCGTCGGAATCGCCAGCTCCGGCGTTCCGAAAAATACTATTCTCGGTTTGCTAGAGTTCTTCACCGGGATACTCGTTTTCTTTGTTCCACTGGGCCACCTTGCGGATGGCGATTTTACGCTTCAAGCTGGAGAGATGGTCGATGAAAACCACGCCGTTTAAGTGGTCGATTTCGTGCTGGAAAGCGACTGCCAAAAAACCTTCGATTTCTTCGACATACTCTTTGCCGTCCAAGTCCTGATAACGAACCTTGACCCAGGCGGCGCGTTTGACTTCTTCAAAATATCCCGGCACCGAGAGGCAGCCTTCTTCGCCCACGGCTTCGCCTTCTTTTTCAAGGATTTCCGGGTTGACCAGCACCATCAACTGCGCGTCCTGTTCTTCTTCGGCCACATCAATCGTCACCAGTCGCAGGGAAAGACCGACCTGCGGAGCCGCCAAGCCCACCCCGGGTGCAGCGTACATGGTCTCGGCCATTCTTTCGGCCAGAACGCGGATTTCGTCGGTGATCTCTTCTATGGGTTCCGCCTTCATTCTCAGGCGCTTATCGGGAATCGTTATTATTTTTATTAAAGACATCTTGT
Source organism: uncultured Myxococcales bacterium (assembly GCA_964437525.1). Taxonomy (GTDB): domain Bacteria; phylum Myxococcota_A; class SURF-8; order SURF-8; family SURF-8; genus JAKQSH01. The sequence continues at coordinate 12,404 of CAYTHG010000061.1, forward strand.
TTCCTAAAACCGTTCAGTGTGTAAAATCTTCCGCTGTGAGCGGGTTGAGATTGCCGAGCGTGGTCGAGTATAGAAGACGCTCGCGGAATTTTTCGTGCAGTCTGCGAATGCGCAGCAGTGGCTCGTCTTCTAAAAGCTGCTGGCGTTCGGAAGGCGACAGTCTTATCAGGACCGATACCAGCGGCACGAAATTATCCAACGAAACCGAACTGATGCGGTCTATGGCACCTTCCGGCAAAGGACCGAGCAGGCCTTGGATCGAAGCTTCAAAGAACAGCCTGATGATGCTTTCGCGCTCTTCGGCCAGATAGATGTAATCCACGGAATTTATCTTTTCTTCCATGGGATCGTAGTAAACACGGCGCACGGGCGAAGTATCCAACTCGTCCACCAACTCGACTCTCTGTAAACCGCGCAGATAGATATTGCTGCCGCCGCCGGGCAGGTTTTTGTGTGAAATCACCCGTGCCAGACAACCGACCGAGTGAATCCCGGCCAACTGGCCTTCTTCGTCGCCCCAATTGTCCCATTTGTGACGGCGCAGCGTGACAGCCAGCGTGCGGTCGCCTTTGAGGATTTCATTCAGCATCTTTTCGTAGTGGGGTTGCTCTATATACAAGGGCATATCGGCACCGGGAAACAGAACCACAGATGGTAGAACCAGAAGAGGCAAGGGGCCGAGTATGTTTTTGTGTTCGCTCATAAATTATTGAACCTTATCCCAGAAACGGGTTGTTTTCGCGCTCGAAACCAATGGTCGTGGCCGGGCCGTGACCGCAATACACTTCGGTTTCATCGGGAAGCGTCATAAGTTTTTCGTGTATGGACCGAATCAGGGTTTCATAAGAGCCGCCCGGTAGATCGGTGCGGCCTACGGACATATTGAAAAGCGTATCGCCGGCCAGCACGAAGCCATTGCCCTTGATGCAGACACCGCCAGCCGAGTGTCCCGGCGTGTGCAACACTTCCAGAGTGATATCGCCCAGCTCTACAGCTTTGCCTTCTTCTATGTAGCCGTCTATTTCTGGTACTTCGTCCATTTGCATCCCGAACATGCGAGCCGACTCGGGCGCGTGACGGACCAGTATCTCGTCCGCTTTATGAATGAGAAAAGGCACATCGAGGGCTTTGCGCAGTTCGACCACTCCGGCGATATGGTCGATATGACCGTGGGTGCAGACAATAGCCGTTGCCTTTAGCTGCTTTTCTTCGAGGTAGGCCAATATCTTGTGGTTTTCACCGCCGGGATCGACAATAATGGCCTGGCCTGTTTTTTCATCGGCCACAACATATGTATTTTCCATGAAGGGGCCGACGCTGAACATCTCGATTATCATGTGCAAACCTTTATGCAGACAGCAAAACGCAAAGCCGAAAGATTATACACGTTTTTAGCTCATTTGTAAATCGGCTATCTGCGAAATTATGGCGCGAAACAGAGTTGCCCAGACTTGTCTCCGACCCATCTCCACCCGTCTTTCACAGGAGCAGGAAGTATTGCCTCATGACCTGGATCAGGAAGCATTGCTCCGACAGGTGGGAAAATGGAAGACCAGGTGGCAGGAGCAGGGTTAAACACTAAAACAACGGGTGCCACGGTCTTCGATTCGAAGAATCGATGGCCGTGTGTCTTTCGTTATCGCCAATGCACGGCCATGTTTTCTACGAAAACAAGACCGTGGCACCCATGGATTGTCATTCATTCAAAGATCGGGCGTCGCCCCTATCCTGAGGCAAGTCCGCTCGTCCCGAGTGCCGACCGTAAGGGAGGTGTATCGAGGGATGTCGAAAACAAGACCGTGGCACCCATGGATTGTCATTCATTCAAAGATCGGCAAACGACTTCTAAATAGCAAAGATCCAAGTAATTGTATT
>CAYTHG010000062.1:0-13067 GCA_964437525.1 uncultured Myxococcales bacterium
GAGGATTAATCAATGAGGAAGACTGGGACAATGTGATTTGGGTTACACCTGTGGTCAGCTTTCAGAGGTTGTTGAACCTTTGAAAGCTGACCACCCCGGGTTTTGCATGAGAGACAGTGAAGGTACGGAATTGTACTGAAAAGCCAGAAACACTTTCTTGCACTGAAGATAAAAGAGGAATGCAACCACTTAACTTCATGTGTTAATGTGGGTAGAACTCCTGTCTGTCAATAAGCTGATTTGTAATTGCGGTACTTCGCTAATCAAGTGTTGTTAGCGAAGCACCGCACTTGCTCCTTCGAATCAACTTTTGACGCTGTTTCAGCATCCAGATGAGCAGGCACAAAAAGAGAAGCTTTTGATAGGTGAAAATGTCCCGGAAGCTCAGTTTGTGTACATCTTCAGCCAGACTTGGCAGATGAGATCGTTTCTAAATGTACAGACAAGTTGAGTTTGCCTTATTTCCCATCTTCACATTCCGTTGACAACCATTTACAAGGTCACACCGAAAAATATTGAGAAGAAAACGTAGGCTTTGAAGAGCTATTTTAAGCTGTGCGACATACGTGCGATGAAGTTGCGGTTCACGCTGGGATGAGGCGGAATTGAATGGAACGCAGTGGGAGCTAAAAAACAAATGATTTCATCGAGCTAACGGCTAAAGTCGCCCAATCATTAAGCTTTTAAGCTTCATAGCATTTCGCCCCCCTCCGCTCCAACAGAAGAACATCAATACCAAGACTGGCAAAAGCCAACTAGATACACGCCCTAGCCTTCAAAAGGTTCCGAGTAATTAGTTCCCCAGCCGTATTTATCTTCGTTCAGAATCTTGAAGCTCATATCCTCGCTATCAAGCTCCAGAAGCATATATGCGTCCCTGTCATAGCGGGTCGAGCCGAGAACGATATGCGGAAGTTTGTATATCTCGCGCCAGTCCATCCAGAGATGCGTATGACCGGCGATAAGCAGTTGCACCACGTCTTCATGCTTCTTAATGACCGACTTCAAGCCCAGACCCCCTACTTCCTTGCCTTTGAGAACCAGCAAAGGGTAGTGAGTGAAGACGAAAGACGGCATACCTTCGGAGAGTTTGGCATCCAGCCAGTTAAGCTGTTCTTCTCCAAAAGATCCCAATTCGCCGCCGTAATCGGGGCTGTTTACATCGTGGGTGCTGCCCAAAAAATTATCCAGCATAATGAACTTGAAGCCGCGATGATCTATATCGTAGTAGGTTCGCTCCAGACCGAGTTTTTCGCGGAAAAGATCCTGCGTGAATTCCCTGGAAATGTCGCCGACATCATAATCGTGGTTACCCAGACCCACATGAACCGGCATGTTGAAGCCGTCGATGATTTCCTTGGCGATATCTATGCGGGTTTTGTTTTCCATATAAAAATCCCAGTCCTTGGACGGGTAATTATGGATGAAGTCGCCTGAGATGGTCACAAGGTCGATGGGCGGGTCCAAAGAGTTTATATAATCGCGCACGGCCATGAAGTTATCGTTGGACTCGAAAATGGTCTTCGTGTCCAGCGGACTTCCTTCCGGGCCTTCGTAAAAATCGTCGATGATGTGCGTATCGGCCAGAAAAGCCACCCTGAATTTGCGCGGCAGCGCTTCTTCGAATTCCTGTTCCAACTCGTTTTCAATATCCATATCGCCGTCTATTACAGAATCCTTATCGCCACCGGGAGTGAATATCCCGCTGCCGTTATCCGAGCCGCAGCCTATCAGAGTCGCCCCGGCCAGTCCCATACCCGCCACACGGCAGAATTCACGCCTTGTTATAAGCTTCTTCTTTTTCGGCTTGATAAGCATCTTTCATACTCCTTCTTGTATACCGCATCGGAAATTCGGTAAATTTAAGCACGTAAAACGAGATAGCACAATAAATACTGGCCCTCATTGTAAATTTTGTACCAAATCAGAATCCGGTATGCGCAAACAATGCATATTCATTGAAATTTTTTGCAATAGAATAATGCTGAAAACAACAAATATTCCTTAATAAAAGCTTTATTTGCGGGGCTTTACATACAGGCATGATTTTGGCATACTGGTGATAGGGGTTCAAGAAGTCAAAAAAAGAAAGATAAGGAATAACGGTCGGACCCGCTTTGAAACAAAGCGTCCTGCGTTTCTTTTTTCTTAATGTAGTAAAAGCTATAGAGGCACAAGCCGCTATGCATGTTGCTGCGAAACCATCCAAAGATTACCGAATCAATTGTGAATTTCTATACCCGCAGCCGGGTTGTTTGTCATGCTGCGAAGGGGTAGGTGTATTCGTTTTCAGCGAAAAAAGTTAGGGGAGAAACCATGACAAAGACCAATTTGCTGATGTGTACACTGTTTGTATTGCTGGGACTTACGCTTCTGTCTTGCGAAGACTCGGAACTGGACTCTTTTTTCGATGGAGACAAAGATATCCCTGTCGGAGATAACGACAGAGACCTTCAGTCAGACGGAGACAAGGACCAACCTGGCGACAAAGACAAAGATCCGCAAATAGACGGCGACAAGGAAACGGACACCGTGGACCCTGATGAAGACTCAGCCGAAGAAGACAAAGATCCCGACAAAGTCCCGGACGAAGACAAAGACCCCGGCTGCACCTGCTTTGCGCAAAACGATTGCTGCGACGGTTGCCATCCTGTAAACGAAGGCGGCGACTGTAACGACGGGCTCCTTTGTACCGTCGGCACCTGCAAGACCGGAGTATGCGAGGGGGAACTTATCCTCGGCAATTGCCTGATAGACGGCGTGTGCTTTGAAATGGGAGCGGAAAATCCTCAAAACGTCTGCCAGATCTGCCGCCCCATATTCGATGCTGAGAACTGGAGTAACGCCGACAACGGATCGCAATGCGACGACGGCGACCCGAATACATCCAATGATATCTGCACCGAAGGCCAATGCCTGGGCACACAGTCAGGCTGTGAATGCGCCGGGGAAAACACCTGCTGCGACGGTTGCAACTACATAAACGAAGATCAGCCTTGCGAATCCGACGGGCTTTTCTGCACCGACGATCTTTGCCGGTCCGGGCTTTGTATGCACGAATTGAAAGACAATTTCTGCAAGATAGGCGATGTCTGCTACACAGGCGGTCTGCCCTCCCCCGACAACGACTGCAAATTCTGCGACTGGGAAAACTCCCCCGACGCCTGGATAAACCAAGCCGACAACACTCCCTGCGAAGACGGCAACTTCTGCACACTCGACGATACCTGCATGAGCGGAGTATGCACCGAAGGCGATGCAAAAGAATGTCCTGCCTCCGAGGAAGAATGCAAAGTCCTGGAGGGATGCTACGATGCAAGCGGTGAATGCGTATACGGCAACGAAGCCGACGACACCGCCTGCGACGATGGCAACTCCGAGACATCCAACGACAGCTGCCAGAACGGTGTGTGTCTGGGCGAAGGCTGCGTCTGCGGCACGGTTGACGAATGCTGTGACGGCTGTAACGCAGTTAACGAGGGTACAAACTGCACGGCAGATAATATTTCCTGTACAAGCGATATGTGCGGCGGCGGTTTCTGTATGCATGAGGTCGAAAGCGGCTGGTGCATGATATCCGGCGACTGCTACCCTGATTTAGCTGAACACCCTCAAAATGTCTGCCTGATATGCGATGCAGATACAAACCCTGAATACTGGACAGACAACGACGGCACAGCCTGCGAGGACGGCAACTACTGCACAGTGGAAGATTCCTGCGACATGGGGCAATGTCTGCCGGGACAATACCTTGTCTGTCAGGAACCCTTACAATGCATGTTCCAAGGCGAATGCGATCCATACAGCGGAATCTGCGATTACTACCCTCTTCCGGATGGAACGGATTGCGACGACGGTAATGCGGAAACCGAAAACGACGAGTGTGCAAACGGCTTGTGCCTTGGCAAAGGCTGCGAGTGCAACGGGACCAACGCCTGCTGCGACGGCTGCCACATGATAAACGAAGGCGGTCTGTGCGCAGACGATGACATAGACTGCACGCTCGACACCTGTAGCGCCGGGATCTGCGAGCACAACTTCGCTCCGGGTTGGTGCTATATCGACGGCGAATGCTTCATCAACGGCAGCGATCATCCAGACTCGGACTGCATGGAATGCGATGTCGAAGCCGACCAGTTCTCATGGGTGGCAAAAGAAGACATGACAGCCTGCGACGACGAGAACGCCTGCACCCAAGAGGACACCTGCCAGAACGGGCAATGCCTGGGAGAGAACGAAATCGACTGCTCCCAACCGCCTTCAGTCTGTATGCTGCCAGGAGAATGCGATCTGACCGACGGGCAATGCATATACGGTCTGATGCCCGACGACACACCTTGCGACGACGGCAACCCGGCCACCACGGGCGACAGCTGTCAGGACGGGCTGTGCCTGGGAGCAGGCTGCCAGTGTAACCAGATCAACGATTGCTGCGACGGTTGCAATATCATCAACAATGGCGCTTCCTGCGTAGACGACGGGCTGTCCTGCACCGGCGACACATGCAGCGCCGGTGTCTGTCAGCACGAACTCGAAAACGGATACTGCCTGATCGAAGGCGAATGTTACGAATCCGGAGACTTGAATCCCGAGGAGAGCTGCTGGAGTTGCAACACGGATCAAGACAGCTATTCCTGGACAATGCAGCCAGGCGGCAGTTTGTGCGACGACGACAACGCCTGCACTCTTAAAGACGAATGCTCAGATGGAGTCTGCATAGGTTCCAACCCCGTGTTGTGTTCGCCTGTGGATAGCTGCCATCTCTCGGGAATCTGCGAACCGGATTCTGGCGTTTGCTTGGATGGCCCGCCGGTAGATGATGAGACATACTGCAACGACGGCCTTTTCTGCAACGGAGATGATTGGTGTATTGCAGGAGATTGCCAGGGACACGAATGGCAGAACTATATACCGCCGGCATGTCTCGACTCAAACCCCTGCACTCTGGATCTCTGCTATGAAGACGAAATTCAGTTTGCCTGCGAGAACTCTCCTAAAACCGGAACCGATTGCGATGATGGCCTATATTGCAACGGTGAAGATATATGCAATATGGGAACCTGCGTCCATGAGTGGCTGGCCCTCTTGCCACCGGATTGCATAGACGGCAACGAATGCACCGGCGATGCCTGCGAGGAAGGGCAGATCACCTATCAATGCGTCAACAACCAATATACAGGAACCTCCTGTTCCGATGGCGATCCCTGCTCGGCGGGCGATTTCTGCGACGATGGCCAGTGTCAATCCGGCACACCCAAAATCTGTACACCTCCCAACGAGTGCCAGACAGGAGCATGTAATCAGGCAAACGGGCAATGCACATACACGCCGCTGCAAAACGGCTCGCAATGCGACGACTACGACAACTGCACCGAAGACGACCAGTGTATCGACGGAAGCTGCGAAGGCTCGGATCTGGTCTGCGACTCACCGGGGCTCTGCTATGAGTTGCCGGGAGATTGCGAGGAATCGAGCGGTGAATGCGAGTATGCCTTTGCTTCTTCTTCGGTAGCTTGCGACGACGGCAACCAGAACACAGGAGACGATCACTGCGACGGCCAGGGCCACTGTATAGGCGGAGCTTGCGAATGCGACAACTCGGATGCTGAATGCTGCAGCGATTGCATGGCCATGAACGAAAGCGGCGCTTGCGACGACGGTGATGGCTTGACCTGCACCGGCGGAAGCTGCACGGGAGGCTATTGTACTTCGCAACTTGCAAACGGCTATTGCATCATAAACGGAGAGTGCCTGATAGCGGGCACGGCTCATCCTCAAAACCCCTGCATGGGTTGTCTGCCCAATCTGGATGTTTACGGCTGGAGCAACTATACAAGCAGCACAAGCTGCAATGACGGCTTGGCTTGCAACGGCAACGACACCTGCGACGGACAGGGAGCCTGCTCCCACGAATGGCCGTCCAACATCCCCCCGGCCTGCAACGACAACGAAGTCTGTATTATGGATTCCTGCGACGAATCCGGCGGCGGGCAATACGCCTGCAATCATCAAAATCTGACAGGAACCGCCTGCGACGACGGACTGTACTGCAACGGCGGCGATATCTGCTCCGATGGTGTATGCAGCCTGCATGAATGGCAAAGCAATCTGCCCCCGGCCTGCGAGGACGACAACGAATGCACAAGCGATTCCTGCAACGAAGGCGCAAGCAATTACGAGTGCGACAACGACTCAACATCCCTTGAGGGAGCGATGTGCCAGGATGAAGGGCTTTACTGCACCGAGGATATCTGCGAATCCGGCCAGTGCGCTCATAAGCGCATGGCAGGCTGGTGCATAATCTCCGCTGCATGTCACGCCAACAACGCCACAAATCCATCAAACGAATGCGAGCAATGCGCGGCCTACAGCGCGCCTGAAGAATGGTCGCCCAAACAGGACGGCGTCATATGCAGCGGTGACGGAGAAACATGCACGGTGGATGTCTGCCTTTCCGGCCAGTGCAACCACGACACCGTCTCTCAGGGGTCCTGTTATATAAGCGGTGACTGCTGCTCCAACAACTTCGAAAACCCGGCCAACGAATGCGAATACTGCGACGCGACTATGGATCAGACGAGTTGGAGCGCAAAGGCCGACTCTACGCCATGCACAGACGACCTGGAAGAATGCACCGAAGACTATTGCCTGTCCGGAGCCTGCGAACATCCAGCCAAACCCGCAAGCGCAAGTTGTATGCAGGACAACTACACCTGCACAGAGGACCACTGCGACGGCTCGGGCCTGTGTATGCATGAACTGCAGGCCGACACTTGCGTGATAGGCGGCATCTGTTACGCCGATGAAAGCGCGAACCCGCAGGCCGAATGCAAGTGGTGCGACGCTTCGACATCCTGCTTCGGCTACGACGCATACAATCAAACCACGCTATGCACTTGGGTCGATAAGCCCTCAGGCTACGCTTGCTCGGAAGACAATTACGCCTGCAGCATAGACGAATGCGACGGCGAAGGCGTATGCGATCACTCGCAGATAGAATCCGCCAACTGCCTGATAGATGCCCAATGCTTTAACGACGACGACACAGACCCGCAGAACGAATGCCTGTATTGTGACGCGGCTTTGAGCCAGACGGACTGGACACCTTATGGAACTGCCGTCACCTGCGACGACGACGAGTTCTGCACTATAGAAGACCACTGCAATGGCATGGGAGCTTGCGACGGCGAAGCAAACCTTTGCCACGAATCGCCGGATATTTCCTGTACGGCAGATATATGTGATGAAGCTGGCGACCAGTGTCTGCACCCGATCACACAAGGATATTGTCTAATAGACGGCACCTGTTACAGCGCAGACGGCTCCAACCCCGGTAACGATTGCCAGTACTGCGCCTCCGGTCAATCCCAGACAGCATGGACGCCGCGCCCTCAAGGTTACAGTTGCGACGACGAAGAATTCTGCACCATCGACGACGAATGCAACGGCCAGAGCGTTTGCGAAGGAGACCCCAACCCCTGCCACGAAAGCCCGGATATGACATGCACCGACGACACCTGCAACGAACAGACGACAAGCTGCGAGCATTCGCTTAACCTCAGCTATTGCCTGATAGGTGGTCAATGCATTATGGACGGCATCAGCAACCCGCAGAACGACTGCCAGTTCTGCGATGCACAGACCGACCAGTACGCCTGGAGCGATAAACAAAACGGCACACAATGCAACGACAAGCTGTATTGCACCGTCAACGACATCTGCGACGGCATGGGTGCCTGCGGCGGCAGCCCGCGCGATTGCCACGAAAATCCAGATCTGAAATGCACCACGGATAGCTGCGACGAAATCGGCAATCAATGCCTGCATTCAATCGACGCCAATTGGTGCGCCATAGGCGGCACTTGCTACATAGAAGACACAACGAACCCGCAAAATGTCTGCGAGATTTGCAATACGGCTTCATCTCAGACGGCATGGAGCGCCAACGACGCTGCAAGCTGCGACGATGGAATTTATTGCAACGGGGCGGACAACTGCGACTCATCCGGTACATGCATACACGAATGGGCAATGGGACTACCGCCCGACTGCGACGATGACAATTTCTGCACGGCGGACGATTGCAACGAAGAAGCGGCAGGCTACACATGCTCACACGATGCCGCCGTCATGAACGGTCGAGACTGCGACGATGGCAATCTCTGCACCGAGCCTGACGAATGCGAATACGGATGGTGTGTCGGATTGGACAAGCATTGCGACGATACAAACCAGTGCACCCATGATCGCTGCGACACATCGACGGGATTATGCCAATACGACAACCTCCCGGACGGCACGGTCTGCGAATATCCAAACTCCGGCCTGTGTACCTGGGATTACTGCGCAACGGACCCCACCGGCCCGGTATCCACATGTCACTTGGGAACAGCACCCAATTGCAATGACGAGAATGAATGCACAAGAGATAGCTGCGACCCGCAAACCGGCTTATGTCTGAATGAGCCGGTCGAAGACCATACTCCCTGCGACTGCGACGAAAACCTGTGTACGCAGGACGCTTGCATCGGTGGCAGGTGCATCTTCAACGTCCACGGCGAGGTTGTCTGCGATCATCCCGAAAACTGGCCCTTCGGCATGAATCCGCCCACCAACCTGTTCGACGACAACTGCTTCGATGATTTCTGCGAGCCGGAAACAGGGCAGTGCGAGTACATTCCCTTTGCAACACAATCCGATGGCCCGGTTCCCGTTGTTTGTGGAATTGATATGTATGATGAGCCCATGTACTGCCAGGACGGTCCTGCCGATTTGTTCGACGGCTGCTGCGAAGTCTGCGACAAGGACAGCATGGGCAATTGCCTGCAAATGGCTCCCGGCGCTTACATCAGTACTTGCTGCATTCCCCGCTGGTCAATGGAGTTTGTAGGCATTCCTTCATGCTGTACTCCAATCCAATTGGGAGCAGAGTACTGGATCTTCATCAGCACTCCTTCGGAAACCTGCGAGGACGACGGCCTGGGTTGCACCATGGACTATTGCGACAATCTGGGTTTCTGCATACACGATATTGCAGAAGGATACTGCGTCATAGACAACATCTGCTACCGGGCAGGCGCTCTCAACCCGGCCAATCCCTGCGAGATCTGCGCGCCTATACAGGGTGATTACGAAACCCAGGTCAACTGGAACCCGCTTGAGGTGGGCACGCCCTGCGAAGATCCATGCAGTGAATGCACCATAAGCTCCTGCGGCTATCTGGATGAAATTCTAATCAGTTGCCTGTCGGAATTCGCCCCCGGTATTGCCTGCGACGACGGCAACGACTGCACCGAAGATTACTGCGCACCGGATGGCAAGACCTGCGTCAATCGCGAATACCCGGACTACACTCCCTGCGACGATGGCGAAAACTACAATATCAACGATGTCTGCGTCAGCGGTCAATGCAGCCACGCCGACCTGCTCTCGCCTCCCTCTCCCGACAAATCATCCAAAGCCATTATTTTCGGTCCGCCCGAAGGTCATCCCGACATTGTATTTTCCACAGGCGCTATCGGCGTTTATAGCCCCGCGATACAGGACTACGAATTCATCTCGGTGACAGAAGAAACCTACAAAGATGTGACGATAGCAGACATCGACCGCGACGGCTTCTACGACATGGTTTTCTCGGGAAGCTTTTACACGGGAGATTCTCTGGTGATCTGGGGACCGCCGGACGTGATGAATACACCAACACCTTTAAGAACTCTGCAAGGAACATACAACTGTGTAGGAGACGTTGACAACGATGGCTGGGACGACATCGTCATAGCCGATTATGAAATGGATTCGGTAATCTACTGGGGCAACCCAAGCGCCCCCCGCTCGATAACCGACTACACCCTGCTGCCCATACCCGAATACGGCGCTGTGGGCTGTGCGATTATCGATACCAACGGAGACGGCTTCATGGATATTGTCTTTACTCAGGACATTTTAGAAGAAGAAAGAGCCGAAGAAGAAACAGTTTCGATTTGGGTATATATGGGCGAACGAGACCCAAGCTCGGGTGAATATTTGCTGAACTTGAGCGAAGGCAACTGGACCTATCCGGCCCGCGACATAGGAGCCGCACAATTCAACCCTCAAATGAATGGCCTGCGCGACTTCGGTCTGGTTGACTTTGCCATATCTCAGGCAAACGCGCCCTACTCCATAGTTCTTTGGGACGCTGCATCAGGTCAGCAGCATTCCTCGGGTATTTCCCGCGCCATGCTGCCCATGTACTTTATGGGACTCGACGAGCAATATCACAGCGCCGCCCACGGCAATACCGTCATGGATATCGACATGGACGGAGCCTACGACATTGTTTTCTCATCTCCTTTGGGTGAGCCCTATTCTTCTCGCATCTTCTACGGCAACCCAAGCGGCAATTTCGACTTCGATCCGGGTTCCAGACTCCCTGCTGAATGGGCCTACGGCAACGCGGTCGGAGACCTTGACAACAGCTACTTCCCCAACATCCTGCTTTCATCAGACCTGCCGATAGTCGGCAGCATGTTCTACCCGCCCACATATGACATGCCCTCCTTGATGGGCTGGACAGGAACGAAATTTGTCGAAACGGAAATGGCTGGCACATATACGCACCTGCGCCAGAACTGCCCTTGCCACAAGCTTAATTTATGCTGCGACGGTTGCTATCCCTACAATGATGGCCACTATTGCAACGAAAACGAAACGGACATCTGCATCGGCGGGCGCTGCCTGCCCATAACGGAAGCTTCGCCTTAGGCCATAATCCCTTACTTGAATAACCCGGTCACAACTGTGACCGGGCTTCTTTTTGTCTTTGATAATGTCCGCAAACTGATTTAGCATGTCAGGGAATGTTTAAGAACATTGAACGATCTTGTAACGCTGGAGGAAAAACAGATGAGATTCAATATATGTAAGACTGCACTGATGGTTCTGCTGCTTACATTCCTGGCAAGCTCAGTAGCAAGTGCCAAGACAATTATTGTAGATGGCGATCCTTCCGAATGGACCGACGATATCGGCCTGACACCGCCCAATGACTTGAACCTTGGGCACATAGGCAGGACAACGCTTGGCGAAGGAACTTATTACTGGTCCGATGCAATATCAGACGCCAGAAGCGACTTCGCAAATCCGGAAACAAATTGCGACCTGACGGGCTTTGCAGTGACGGCAGATGAAGACAACCTCTATATACTTGCGCGTTTTGTCGACATCACCCAGATGTTTGGCAATGGCACCGTTCAGCTTCAGATAGCGATAGACTACGACCACATTCTCGGTTCGGGTACACAGGAATTCGGAGCTTTTGCAGACACCGATGTAGGACCACAAGCAGGCTGGGAAAAATTGATAATCACTCGTCTGGGTTCGGGTAACATAGACTTGAATGTTTGGGATATCGGATTTTCATCACAAGTAAATACAGGAATGCTTGCAATATCCGATGTAACAGAAACCATCGAAATAGCTGTCCCGTGGCCAGAACTCTTTATGGGAGTCCTTCCAAGCAACGGAATTTTCTTTTCCGTGGCCGCTTTCAGGGCAAACGAATCAGACAATACCTGGGACGCAGCTGGCCCCGCTATAAGCAATGTCCTCGACGCCGTCACCAACTACGGAACCGTCGGCAATCTCGGCAATACCTGGAACGATGTAGAAGACAGTACACTCGACTACAGCTTCCAGGTGTTCTTCGACGCGCTTACAGGAAATGTCTTCTCTCCTCTGTTGATATCGGAAGTCCTTTACGACCCGAGCGGAAGCGAGCCGCAAGCCGAGTTCATCGAAGTTGTAAATACCAGCTCTTTCGAATACGACATGGATAATGTCAAAATAGGAGACGAAGAAACCATAGGCGGAGGCGAGGGAATGAATGAAATCCCAAGCGCCGAATCCAACAGCCTTGCTTCACACGGTGTTTATGTCTGGGCCAACAACGCCGACACCTTCAATACAACCTACGGCTTCCTGCCCGATAGCGCTCAAGCAGCAGGCGGACAAGCTGTCACCGAAACCAGCAAATACACCGCCTGGGCTACAGGTGATCTTAACATGAGCAGCTCCGGTGACGATGTTCTCCTTGTAGACGCATACAACACGGTTCTCGATGTCATAGAATACGAAGATGAAGCCGCAGACTGGTCGAATGTAAGCAACATCAATATTGCAGCATCCGACGGAAACAGCCTGGAGCGCCTGCCTGCCATATCCGACACAAATGACATAATCAACGACTTTGAAATCCACGCCGACGATGGCGACCCCGGCAATGCAGTTTTATCTTTCGACAGCGACGAAGACGGCGTGAACGACGACATAGACAACTGCCCGAACGACCCCAACCCCTTGCAAGAAGACCGCGATGAGGATGGACTCGGCGACAGATGCGATCCCTGCCCGGACGTGGAAGTCTCAGGCCCGGAACTCTGCGACGGTCTGGATAACGACTGCGACAGCGAAACGGACGAAGACTTCACAACCCTCGGCGATGCTTGCTCTGCCGGTGTCGGTGAATGTGTTGCTGGCGGAAACCTCGTCTGTAATGGCGATGGCTCCGATGTGGAATGCAATGCTGTTGCCGGAACGCCGGTTAGCGAACTCTGCGACGGTCTGGACAACGATTGCGACAGCGAAACGGACGAGACTTTCACAACCTTGGGCGATGCTTGCTCTGCCGGTGTCGGTGAATGCGTTGCTGGCGGAAACCTCGTCTGCAAGGGCGATGGCTCCGATGTTGAATGCAATGCTGTTGCCGGAACGCCAATCCCTGAATTCTGCGATGGCCTCGACAACGACTGCGACAGCGAGACGGACGAAGACTTCACAACCTTGGGCGATGCCTGCTCTACCGGTGTCGGCGAATGTGCCGCCAGTGGAAACTTCATCTGCAATAACAATAGCTCGGGTGTGGAATGCAATGCTGTTGCAGGAACGCCAGTTAGCGAACTCTGCGACGGTCTCGACAACGATTGCGACAGCGAAACGGACGAGACTTTCACAACTCTCGGCGATGCTTGCTCTGCCGGTGTCGGCGAATGTGCCGCCAGTGGAAACTTCATCTGCAATAACAATAGCTC
>CAYTHG010000062.1:13167-14253 GCA_964437525.1 uncultured Myxococcales bacterium
GCAATGCTGTTGCAGGAACGCCAGTTAGCGAACTCTGCGACGGTCTCGACAACGACTGCGATAGCGAGACGGACGAGGACTTCACAACCTTGGGCGATGCCTGCTCAATCGGTGTCGGTGAATGTGCCGCCAGTGGAAACCTCGTCTGCAAGGGAGATGGCTCCGATGTGGAATGCAATGCTGTTGCAGGAACGCCGGTTAGCGAACTCTGCGACAGTCTCGACAACGATTGTGACAGCGAGACGGATGAGGAAGAGATCGGCAGCCCCTTGTGCGACGATGGCAACGACTGCACAACCGATGTTTGCGACGGTGCCAGCGGATGTTCTGCATTGAACGTGGCCGACTGGGAAAGCTGCACTCCTACCGAACGCTCCGAAAACGCCTGTTTCTCAGGAACTTGCGAAGAGTTGGCAAACTTCGACTATTGCGGATCGGCATTTAAGATCCCGTTGAATACTGTCTATCATGAATTATTCGACGATTCCTTACACAACTACAAAGCAATCAGCGATAGCTGCACATCTTCGGGCGAAGTGAATGCCCCGGACATGTTCTTCCTTGCTGATGTGCAGGCCGACAAAGATTACGAGATATCTGTAGATGCTATAGGATACGATATCGCATTCGCTATCCTGGACGCTTGCGAAGCGGATGTTGATAACTGCGTGCAATACGTTGATGACAACAACGACGACAGCGCCGAGACTCTCGAAATCAATCCAACCGAGGATGGCGAGATCACGATACAGGTTGCAATCCTCTCCCCTGATCTCAGTACCGGCGCACTAGACATTTCAGTCTTTGAGCTTGGTGTTGATGGCGATGACGTGGACGGTGACGATGTCGTGGATGGCGATGACGATGTGGACGGAGATGAAGTCGTGGACGGCGATGATGTCGTGGACGGTGACGATGTCGTGGACGGCGACGATGTCGTGGACGGAGATGATGTCGTGGACGGCGACGATGTCGTGGACGGTGATGAAGAAGGTGGTGAAGGTGAAGGTGAAGGTGAAGGCGAGGGCGAGGGTGAAGGTGAAGCCGATGGAGACTTTACGGATGATGAAGGCGATGAGGGCTTGG
>CAYTHG010000063.1:0-14006 GCA_964437525.1 uncultured Myxococcales bacterium
AAAATACCTCCATAAATGATTTCGTCAGTCAGTTCCTTTTCCTGCCCGCTGTTTAGATCTTTATAGATAATGGCTGAATAGCCTATGGAATAAAGGAGATTGTCGCCATATACATCATATTCAGTTGAGGACGATTCCGTCAGCAGATCAAGGCGTTCAGGTTCGCCTTCGGAGTCCATGCGGTACAGGTGAAACAAGCGTTGACTGCTGTCTTCTCGGTTGTCCAGCCAGTAGAAATCCTTTCCTTCACCGACAAGTGTGTTTTTTCCGCTGTAATTAAGATCCATAAGTTCTTTATGCATGTCTGAGATATTGTAATAGTAAAGATAATCTATGGTGGTGTTGGTGGTGTCATTATAAGATTGTCTCTCGGAGAAATACACCTTATCCTCAGACGCGCAACAATGATCGTTTATTTTTTCGAAGTCTTCCAGAAAAACGCCAATTTTGTGCCTATAATCGAAGAAATACAGCCCATTATATGGATCGTTATCTTCATTGTACTGTACAGCTACAACGACTTCTCCATGTATGCCAAAGGAATAAATAGCCCCAGCATCTTTCCGACCTATCCTAAACTCCCCTATATCGTTCGTATACTCGAACTCGATGTTCATAATGCACGGCTTGGGGCCATCGGGGTCGTCCTCACAACAGGGTAGATTGGGCCAGGGGGTATCGGCGGCGTTGCATGCCACGTTGTCGTAGTCCACGTCAACATCAGCATCCTCATCACCATCGATTTCATCGGAAATGCAGTTTCGCTCGCCCGGACCTGTATGCCATCCGTAGGGACAGACGCAGTAAGCCGTGTCGTAGTAAGGCTTGCAGTAGCCGGGCGAACACTCGTAACCAGCACAGTTGTCGGTTTCGATGTCGGTGTCGGCGTCGCCGTTTGAGTCTCTGTCTACGTCTCCGGGAGCATTCTCCATATCCCCGTCCGGCATCTCTCCCGCTTCATCGTTGCAGGAGACAAGCGTAAGCACAACCAATATCAAAACCGCAATGGCTTGCAAATCCAACTTCATATATCCAGCCTTTCCCCTTGTGACTGATTCTGCTGAACCACAGAATGCCTTGTGATGATAACACAATAAGAGTTGTAGGTCGGATAAATTTTTTATCCGACACTAATCAGGAATTGTCGGATAACAAGTTATCCGACCCACTGGACTGGATTCCCGCCTGCGCGGGAATGACGACAATCGAAGCGATGTTTAGGATATTGTTGCCGGGTTAATAATCAGGAATTGTCGGGTGAAGAATCACCCGACCTACGGGAAAAGACTGCTATAAATTACAGGAGATTCTTCGCCTACGACTCAGAATGACAACGTTCCGTCTTTCTGTTGGAGCATGACTTCCCTGCCCTCCATAAGAAAAGGCCGGGCGCTTTCGCGCCCGGCCTTTTTTAGTTTGCAATCTTGCGTCTTTAGCTTAATGAGGCACGAAGGACAAGTCCAGTCCTGCCGGGTAAGCGTAGGATACGTATGTGTCATATCCGTAGACGATCAATCCGACACGGCCCGAGGATGTCAGGGTGTGCGTGCCGTCTTCGATCTCTTTACGCATAACAAAAGCGTTGATGTTTCCGATCTGATCGAAGTTGTTGGAAATTTTGGTGCCGTCTATCCAGATATCGATATTCTTGCTCTTGGCCAGAATGTTGATGTAGTCGTCGGCGTAGGTCGAAGGTGTAAGGAATACATACTCATAACGGAACTGCTCGACCGGCGGTACCAGGAAGAAGGCCGGGTCGCCGACATCTACCGTCGACTGATCGCCGTAATTCTGTCCGACCATGAACTGTCCGACCAGAATCTCTTTGCCCGGTTTTGAGAAGATGATGAAGTCTTCGTCCGTTTCGATCAAGCAGGACTCACCGGCGTTCATGGTGCGGTTGCAACCTATCTGATCGGGAGTGCCACTCCAGCCGGGAATAAGGAACAGAGTATCTTCCGGCTCGGTATTCAGGATTGTATCATCCTTCAAAGCCACAATCTTGTAGATATTGGGATGCGAAGTAACCGGGGTCTTGACCTTGGCGGCAATATACTGCGAGGTCCAGGAGTCGGTCGGGAACATCTGTTGTTCCAGATGGTCGCAGGCCCAACAGGTATGCGGTACAAACTGACATTCGTTACCGGCATATACGGCAACCGGCTTGCTGCTTGTAACCGTGGTTCCCGTCAAATCCGGTCCGAGGCAGAATGTCCTCCCTGAGGCAGAATCATAGAAACAGGTATCGGGATCGCCTTTGTAGGGGTCGCTTGAAAGCTGCAGAACATCGAATTGATTGAGGAAGTAAGTCTGCTCACCGCCTGCGGGGATAGCCGAGATGATCCCTCCGCCCGCGATATCGCCTGTAGCCTTGACGGTGACTTCAGTCTGTCCGGGGCTGCTGCCGACGATGGTAATGAAAGATTTGGTATTGGTGCCATTGAACTGCCAAGTTCCACCGCCCATGTCCTGACCCTGAGCCATGGGACGATAGGCCATCACCATGTATTCGTTTTCCAAAACATGCGAAGGCAGAAGCAGTGATGCGTCGTTGGTGTGAGCATAAGTTTCGCCGATCTTTGCAGTCAGCGGATTGAACTGCGATACCGTTACCGGAATGGTGCTGTGCAGATGGAATGCATAGTTGGCAATATTGGTATCGGATATCTCGCGGAAAGGCAGCCTGATAGTGGTGTTGTCCTGCGGAGCAACCGTCTTGTTTACATCGGGATAACCCGGAGTCGAGATTGTCACCTGAGCGGTGTAATCGGAGTTGGTGTTGGCTACGACAACCGCGAATTCTGACTGGTTGCCCTGCTTGAAGGCATCGTCTAGCTGCGGGTTGGGAGTCACTACCGGCCAGTAATCGCAACCGATGTAACTGTCGCGCAGTTTTGCGTCTTCGCACAGGTCTATGCACTGACCATCGTAACAATGGTAACCGGCGTCGCCTTCTTCACATGGAACCAGACCCGGCAGATAGCCGGAACCGTCGGAGTTGCACTGCCTGATGTGATGCTCGTCGGCGCATTCGTAGGAGTCGGGAATGCAGACATAGCTGGAAGCACCGCAACCGCTTGAAAGGGAACATACCTTACCCGCCGGGCAGTCGATGGCGGAATTATAGCCGTTACCGCTGGAATTGCACCACTGGATTGTGGTCGGGGTAGCGCATTTGAAATCTACGCCGGGAGCACAGTCGCCCTCGACACATGTGCCGCCTTCGCAAACCCAATCAGAGGGACAGGGAACAGGATCCTGCCAGCCCGTACCTTCGGCATTGCAGACCTGCATACGCTCGGTGTCCGCACAACGGCTTTCAGTTCCGGCTCCGCATACTTGTTGACCCTCTTCGATACAACGACCGTCGGCACAGTAATAACCGATCTCGCAGGGCTTGGGATTCCACCAGCCGTCACCGGCCACATTGCATGTAACCACGTTTCCTTCAGCATCGCAGGAAGTCTCGACGTTCGGTTCGCAATCGACTTCTTCGCAACGACCGTTCACGCAGGTTTCGCTATCGGCGCATTCTTCTGCAAGTTCCCAACCGTCGCCGGCGGAATTGCAGGTCTGCATCTGCGTGTCGTCAACACAGCGAGTCTGAACATCTGCCTGGCAGGATTCTCCGCTGACGCACATTCCGTTGGAACAGGTTTTGCCATCGGAACAGGCTTCCTCAGCCCCCCAAGTACCGTCGTTTTGACACTCTTTGATAAGATCGCCGACGCAGATAGCTTCGCCCGGGGTACATTCACCCTGAAAATCGCCATCGCTGCCGTTACCGTCAGGCTGACAGGTTCCTGCCAGACAGACTTCGTTGTCGCCACAAGATACGGGATCTCCCCATTCACCATTGTCATCGCAAACTTTGTAAGACAACTCGTCTGCGCACTCGGTGAAGCTAGGTGTGCATTCTCCACCCTCGGATTCGTCGCCGCCACAAGCTGGCAACAACATGAAGATCGAGAAAACGGCGATCAAGGTGAAGATTATTTCCTTGGAACGCATAAGATATACCTCCTACTGCGGAATGTGATGATTTTCACTCCTTGTTTTAACCCTATAGAGTATGTTTAAAAAGCATAAAAATGTAAAGAGCTTTTAGTAAAAAGTTTGCTTTCTTTTAAATATAAAACCCTTATTCAAATACTTGTATACTCTGTTGCTACCTCTCGACCATGCCAAGCAATAGCCATATCATTTCAACTACTTAACCCCTGAAGCGCTTCCTTCGAGCTTGGCTTCGGGGAACATTTTATGGATGTGTTCCATCAAAATCGTGCCGGTTTTAGATCCTAGAGAAACCGTTCTTTCGTAGGAATACAGACTCTCCTGCCAGTTGTCGGAATCCATGATGTAGCCTATCTCATCGTTGGCCAAGCCGAAGATCATTTTGTATTTTGCAGGCATCATTTCTTTGATGTCGAAACCGAGGGCCGGAAGGATTTCGCCCGGCACGGAAACCATTGTCAACTGGCCGATGTCGATTCGCCACGTTTCCGAATAAAGCGTGTTGTTGCGGTTGATGCGGTTCATAATGCCCATCTTGGCAAGATACTGGAATCCATCATTTTCCAGCGGGAATTTTATCAGGCGACGCTTTATTGATATCTCTTCGGGCTTTATCTCTACAGCGATTTTCAAGGATTGACTGGCAGTATCGGCCAGTATAAGACCTGCTTTTTCGGCACGCCTGCGCCTGATACTCACGTAATTTTCGGTCCAGTGCGGCATGGCCGGAGCGATCATTCCTCCCAGTGCGCCGTTCATGAACACCGCCACACCGCCTTCGTTGGCTTCCAGCTTCGGATAAATATATCCGGGGAAATCGTGGTGCATCATGGCGTTGTTCTGACCGAGGAACTCGGCATGGCAGGCATAATTTACAAGCGTGCCGATGGTCGAACCATCCAGGCCGCGCGCCTGCAGAACCGTCATCTCATTATCTTTGTAGCCGGGCTTGTGCAGATTTTCGTTGATGCCGTCCGGCACCTGGACACTTGAGGCATACAGACGAGCAGGTTTGGCATTGATGGCCGCTTGGGTCACGGCACGAGCCAAGTCGTTTTCGACGCGGTTCATGTAACCTTCATCGACACCCGAGCCGGTCGGAATCATGTACAACATTGCCGGCCCCCACAATCCCATGGTATCCGGGCCTTCGTGGTTGTGGGTCGAAGCAACCAAAAGATCAAGCTGGTTTCCCTGACGGGAAAGCTTGTGGCGAATATCCCAGACGCGGTCATTCATCAATCCTATGAAATCCACACTGACAAGTGCCAGCGAGGTTTTTCCATCATCTATAAACAGCACGCGTCCGGTAATGGGGCCACCCAATCCATTGGAGCGTTTATTGGGCATGTAACCGGCGATGTACTGGCCCTTGCTGCGCTTGGGAGTCAAATCCACTTTGGCGGCTCCGACTATCAGGCCGGGATTTTTTCCTAAACGGCGGATTTTCTTCCAGTTATCATACTCGGTCGGCCCATCTAACGTGACTTTATTGAGCTTGATTGACTTGTCCGGCCAGATGAAGTGCGGCGGGTCGCAGGAAAGCATAAACAATGAAAGCAAAAACACTCCGCAAAAAATAGCAAAAAGCGCCGAGAATTTACTCATGTATCTATCCTCCTCGAATAAACCGAGTATTCCTAGATTGGTGGCAATGTTTTAACATTCAGAGAATGGCAGGTCAAGCGGGCTTTTATTTTGTAATAACTGGAAAAAAACAGATATTCGCTCTGTTTGAGTGCGAAGAAGAAAAGAGCGGACTTTTTGGGGCTTTTCAGTAAAGGGCCTCGACGACAACTTCGTCCTTGTTTTTGTCCAACCTGAATATTGCCCCCCGAATGCTGTGTTTTATTTCCAACAGCCGATTATCGATAACCACAACCACATTCGGATATACGGTTGATTTCACAATTATCTGAGCGCCCTGATGCTCTTCAGTATTATGCGCATCAAGCCATATGGACAATTCCTTGTGGCGCAGTTTCAGATCTTCAAGTTGCCCAATAAACTTCTTCACAGCTTCCTGTGCTTTGGGCTCCAGTTTACCTGCTTCGAGATAAGGCCGAACCTTGGCATGAATCTTGATGATCTTCTCTTTGATA
This sequence comes from uncultured Myxococcales bacterium, assembly GCA_964437525.1. Lineage (GTDB taxonomy): Bacteria > Myxococcota_A > SURF-8 > SURF-8 > SURF-8 > JAKQSH01. The sequence continues at coordinate 6,117 of CAYTHG010000063.1, forward strand.
ACTTCCAGTTCCTTGGTAACGCTTTCCGGGCTGTATGGTGCGTGTGAAAACTGACCGACCGCCACTACTGTTTTAGGCTCGCTGACAGCGCCCAATTCTTTTGCCTCAATACCGGCAGCACCATAGGTGACACCGCCGACAATAACGCCGGATGGATTCAGGATATGATCGTAGGCGTAGACATTGGAATGGAATATACCGCGAGAAACTTCGCAATTACAGCCGCAGGTAACAGTTGCCTGGTTGATATATCGAGCTTTGACATTTCCCCAGGCTTCGACAGTAGCTACTTCATGTCCGATGATGCCTTCGTTAACCTCGATATTGCCGCCCGCCTTTAAATTGGCGGAATCGGAACAGCCTCTCAGCACTATATCTTTGCCTGCTTTGATATCGAAGTTCTCCATCAGGTCGTGGCCGACCTCGACCGAACCATGAAAGAACAGGTTTCCTTCTGACCAATCGGCCATACTGTTAATACGGAAAGTGTCGCTGATCTGTATCGTGCTGGCTTTGAACTCCAGACGCCCCGGAACAACCGCCATAAGGCGACCAGTACTGTCCTCAAAAACCCCTTTTCCAGCCTTTAATGAAATCAAGGTGCGCTTTTTCTCGTGAACCTTTCCGAAAACATCTCTGATTATCTGCCACTTATCAATCTTTGCCTGATCGAGCCTGTTAGCTATAATGGTTTCTTCGGGAACGGATATAAAAGGTTCGCGGGGGTTGGAAGCATCGACGTATAGCTTTGTAGTGTATTCTTTAATTTCCTCAGAATGCGCAATAAACTCCAGATCGAACAGTACCTCGTCCGGATCGCCCTCATCTGCAATCATGATCACTTTCTGAGTCTTGATGGCATTTCTTATGGCTGCTCTGTCCAAAAAGATGTCCAGATCCAACTCTGATTGAATGCCAAGTTCTCTTAAAAAACTTTCAAGCGGATCGCGCTCGACAATATTTTCAATTTTTATGTAAGCCTTGAGACTGCCATGCGAGAGATAAAGCTTTACGCCCAGGTCCTCCTGGCGGGTCAATTCTTTGTCATAAAGCATCAATGAATTGCTGTCGTCTTTGATCACTAAATCACCTCATACTGCAAAAAGTAACGCACACAATATTCATACATGGTAATTGTTTAGAAAATCTCTGGCAACAAATCCCCTTAATCTTCACTGAATTATAACAAATCTTCTGAATAAAACAAAGCCCCATAAAAACAATATGGGGCTTTCAGATTGCAGACAAAGTCAGCTCTTTCAAAAAGGCGAAGAGTAAACTTCCTTCATCCCCGCGTATGCTGGGATTCAAGTGCTTGAATTTATTGACGGATTGCCGTCTTCGCGGGAATGACAGGCTTTTCCTCCCGGATGATGAAAACTATGCTTTGTCAATCGCTTATGGCGGATTATCTTGCAAGTTTCATCATTTTTTTTGTCTTGCCCTCCGGTGCCGCCTGACAATTCCAGCCCGTCTCGACCGAGATGTTTTTGCTGACATTAAGATCGGAACCGTTTATCTGGACTTTATTGAAGGTACTACCTTCACCGGTTAAAGGCGAACACCACATGGCGGTATCGTAATTGCCGACCTCGCTGCCGATCACCGCCAGATAACTCCATGAGCCGCCCGAGACGGGGAACATGGTATAGGCCTTACTGACCGCACCTTTGGATATACCCTCGGCGAAAGTCACGCTCCCGAATCCGCCGATATCGGTCACTTCGACAATCGATTGCAAAGAAAATTTGATTTCAGCCAGATAGATCTGCGCCCAGGCTGGATCGACAAACTGAAATTGATTATGGTTAATGGTGATATTTCCGGACATCTCGGTAATGGGAATATTGATGTTTATTCCTGTCCAGTGTTTCTTTTCTTCCACATTCTGGGGCGCAAATGCGATATTCAAAGACTCCGGAGCATACCATTTGGGCCAGGCGGCCAGTGAGCTTTTTTCAGGATTCATGTACAAAATACCTGCCAAGCTGACCTGCACATCGTCTTTAAGATTGCCGAGAACATAGCTGGTGCCGGTACCGAGTGAGTTTTCTTTTACAAATACAACGGATTCCGGCTTCCACTCAACAACTTCCTCGCCGGGCTGCGCACCTTCTACAGTTTCGCCGCTGCTGGCATAAATGGCCAGAATGCCTTCGGGCAATTCCGCAGGCAGGTTGATACTGCCGGAAACCGAACCCCAGTTGTCGTCTTTCAATCCCATGTAGAAGACTTCGCCTGTATGATCCTTGGTGCCATTGATATCCACCCCATAAGGACCGTATGGAGAAACCATACCCAGAAGCGGGTAGCCTTCGCCGATATTGGTATAGGACGAAATCCTGTAATAGCCATTGCTGAGGTTTGTAAGGATAAAGGGACGCTCCTCGCTGCCGGGATTGGCGGATGTATATGCGACAGCAGCGGGCCAAGCCTCAAGAACTTCTTCTTCGCCGCTCAAATCGACCTTGTTGGCCACCAGAACAATCTGTTTTTCCTGATATGCCGCCGACAGATGCAAGTTACCCGAGACTGTGCCGCGCTCGTCATTGACAACACCGACATAAACATCTATGCCGGTAATGTCCTTCAAACCTTCTTCCTGGGGAACCAGCAATATCTTTTCGGGGTAGACAGCGGCAACGTCGTTTTCGGGATCGTTGTCGTTTCCGACATCGACATTTACCATCAGGTAATAATAAGCGCTTGGAAGCTCGGAAAACGAGTATTCTACCTCTACCCTGCGAGAAGGAAGAATCTCCAGTTCGTCTACAGCTTCCGCATCGAATTCTTCAAAGGGATTCTCGTTATATATAGACAAGGTGCGCTTGTAGTCACCCAGAGTGTCATCGGTAATCACTTTGCCGGAGATGCTTCCGAAGTCCGAAGGACCATCATCGTCTTCATCGCCATCACCTTCGCCCTCTCCTTCGCCTTCGCCCTCGCCTTCACCCTCGCCTTCACCTTCGCCTTCGCCTTCTCCCTCACCTTCACCTTCACCTTCGCCCTCGCCTTCGCCTTCGCCTTCACCCTCGCCCTCGCCCTCGCCTTCACCCTCGCCCTCACCCTCGCCTTCACCCTCGCCCTCACCGCCGATTACATCGGTGGACTCGCTTGAGCAGGAAACCAACAGGGAAAACAGGCAGACCAACACCAGCAGCAACATCGACAATTTCAAGTGGCTGTACTTCATAATTAACCTCACAGATTGCTTGTCATCTTCCAACACGACCCAATACTGCAAACAAAGCAGTATCACTCCTACTTTAAACATGCACGCTACAGTTTACGCAGAGACCGGAATAAAATCAAATGGTAATCTGTATCCTCAGCACTGCTGCCCATAAACCATAAGAAATAAATTTTAATCGCAGATCACAACCAAGATCTTTATTTACTCCCAGCAGGCTCCTTCGTCGCTGGCAGAACAGCATACCGGCTCGGATATGACGCAGATCTTTTCAGAGTCCATAGGTACACCGGCCAGCCTGTCTTTCAACCATGCGTATTGCTCAGGCATAGACCACAAAGCTCCTTGTGTGTGCTTGGCGCCCTGGCATTCGATGTATTCTATCTGATAGCCCATCTCACACAGGTCTAAAATGCCGTCGCGCATGGGAGGCGTGTATACCAAGGTATCCAACTCACCATAGGAGACCAGCGTCGGAACGCTTCTTACGAAGGGAATGGAAGACTTATTCAGGCTGCCTTCACGCAGGTAACAGGACCAGGGCTCCAGAGCTTCCCATTCTTCGGCCATAACATCGTTGACAAATTTTTCGGTATACAGATCCAAAACGCTGTCGCCTTCGATGTTTTCTATCTCGCATTCTTCTTTGGGATACATGTAGTCGTAGATCTTGTCGGCAAAGAAATAAGGCTCCTCGTTGGTAAAGATGTCGATCAAATCCGCCTGCTCGCCATACCACAGGTTGTTGGCCGCCAGCATAACCGCCAGATTGCCTGTTCCGGGGCGTATATCTTCGGCTGCATAAACCATCAAGGGGAACAGATCTATGGGAGCGATCAAGGGCAGCAGTGCGGGAATCTCGAATTCCGGCGCGTAGAAGGGCTGATAGCGATCGATAAAGAAGGCCGAGTGTCCGCCCTGCGAGCCGCCCCAGGGAACGACTCTCGAAGTAACCTCTATACCCGTGTCCAGTTCCTCGAACAATTCCAGTCCGGCGCGCACCGCATCCCAGGAAGCGAAGGCGACCTGCTCGCCCACCAAATATGCATGGGGGGCTGTCGAGGCGTCGCCGAAGCCGTTCATGCCGATGTAGTCGGGCGAGAAGGAAACGAATCCAAGAGAAGTCATCAAGCCAGCTAAAGCCGGGCCTTCGAGTTCATCGCGGCTGGGGGCGCAGGGATCGGAAAATCCGCTGGTGCCGTGGGGTTGCAGGACGATATCCATGGGTCCGGTAATCGCTTCTTCGGATCTCGGAACGCCCAAAATGGCGGTGGCCTCCACAAGCTGGCCTCGATCCTGCGTGGTGTAGCGATAACGATACAGTGTTGCGCCATAAGGCACCGGAGAAAGCCCGGTGTAACCAGCCTGCCCCAGAAGGTTATCGACCGACTTGGCTGACAAATCCCACAAGAGGAAGTTTTCGTATTCGACCAGATGGCCGACCTGATCGGCGGGCAGAAGCTCGTATGCCGGCGCATTGCACAAAGCGATGGGCATCTCCAAGGCTTCTTCGGCTTCGGCTTCGGCTTCAGCTTCAGCTTCAGCTTCGGCTAATTCCTCATCGCCGTCAATGACGGAATCGGCATCGCCGTCAACGGCGGAAGCTTCGTCGTCCGAGGAGTTGCAGGCGACTGTAAGGAAAGCAAGCAGAGCTACCAATAAAACGCACAGGATAAATCTAGGCATAAGATCTCCTTATTTGCAAACAAAAGCACGTAGATTCAATGATTCCGGGCAGATACTACAATACCGACGAGTGACTGTCAATATCTGAGCTTGAGCTTGGCATTGATGGCTTTGATGTCCTGTAGGTCGGATAACTTGTTATCCGACAATTTCTGATTAGTGCCGGGAGAGGAATCACCCGACCCGCTCCAACGGCAGAAGCATTAGCTACACACTATTTTCATTTATCCAGCTTGAAAATCAACTGTGGAGTTGGGGCGCTTTTCGGCCAGTTGATAAGGTCTGGAGTAAAAGAGTAGCGCGCTGCAAGTCGGACCAGGTTATTTCGATCATACCAACAGTCGCATCGCTTACGACCGCCGATTTTTACCTCGGGAATAATGCGGAACAATCTGAATGCAACTCCGCTAAAGAGGGCAAAACTCAGTTGAGCCAGTCTGCGGCGATGACTCCAGGCAAGATTGTCTCGCAAACGGCCCAAATAATAGTCCTTGCTGTGAACGACAAGCAGCAGCTTGCCACCCGGTTTCAGTACGCGTGAAGCTTGCTGGAAAAACCAAAACGGATCGACATACGGCAAAACCAGCCTCGCCATCACCAGGTCAGCGGAGCAATCTTCTACCGGCCAGATGACTTTCGATGCTTCCAGCAATTTATAAACGCAGGAAGTTCCGGTATCAAGCGCTTGAGCCACGGCGATCATGTCCGGCGACACATCCAAAGCCACTACTTTCTCAGCACCAAGCCTCAGTGCTTCGCGCGCATACACCCCGGCTCCGCAGCCAAGATCGACTACTACACGACCATCGACTTCAAATTCATTAAATAAATCCAAAGCTCCGCCGTTTTCGAGGTGATTTCGCTCCATTAGCCCGTAGACAAGAGCTTTGCCACGTTCAGTCAAAAGCGCCTGTTCTGACATTCCACTCAGACAGCCGGAGTCTTTCAAGATATCGATCACAGATTCGGGAATCCGCTGCGCAGGACATGCGCCCTCAAAAGCACGCACCAACTCAGCAAAAACATCCGGGTTTGCCGCAACGACTTCAACCGATTCTTTAAGATTCGTTTCCATGTGCCTCTCACAAAAATTTTGTAGAATGGGCATTTGTCATGCCCATCATTGCAACATCACACCCGACCCAAAGCGATGGGCAAGGCAATTGCCCATCCTACCTATTGCATCCGGTCCGATAAGTTTGCCTGAATATTATATTGTCGGTGTGTGCCCGTCAATACCGGACCTTGAGCTTGGTATTGATGGCTTTGATGGGTGGCACCCATACAGCAGCGACGGGTGTCACTGTCTTGTTTCCAAAAATACATGACCGTGCTTTTCGGGATGAGTGTGATATGATTTGTTCATGGAAAATTAATGGGGAAATCTCACACGGCCATCGACCGGAGCTTCAGCTTGTAGGTCGGATAACTTGTTATCCGACAATTTCTGATTAGTGTAGGGTGAAGAATTCATCCGACCTGAGCCTGCTGATTAAAAATCGAGATTTAGATTCAAAGGGTTTATCATGCAAATTATTTCTGAAAGAATTGGTGATCACAAAATTGATCTCAAGAAAATCACGGTATTTCTTGGTGCAAATGGCTCGGGAAAATCTTCAATTTTGAGAGACATTCGAGATCACGCAGCCCAACTTACGAACGGCAAGAAACCTGTTTATGTTGAAGGCGGCAGAGTAATGAATTTACGAGACCTTTTGCCAACAAGTAGATCTAAACCTAGCCCTAATAATTATCAAGAATCAAAAAATGAATATGTCACTAAGAGATCTAACAACCTTTCAGCTCGCATAGGTTTTGCGTTTAGATTTTTAGAGTATCAAGGCTCCCTAATAAAAATGACTGATTCTGACAATGTTGAAAGGTGGAGACAATCTGGAGTAAAAGAGCAATGTCCAACAAGAAAGCCTATTCCCATTCAAGTGTTATTTAACCAATTTCAGGCAATATTTCCAGAATTGAGGATAAAATATGATTATGAAACAAGACATCTTAAAGTGCAGAAAGGAAGCGCTGAGTATGATTTACCACAAATGAGTGACGGAGAGAGGCAAGTCTTTTCCATATTAACTGATTTCATTGAACTTGATGATGAATATGCATTGGTTGTTGTGGATGAACCTGAACTAAATCTTCACCCAAGATTAGCAACAAGGGTTTGGGAGCTAATAGAGGAGTGTTATCCTAGCAAATATTTCTGCTATGCAACTCACAGCCTAAGTTTTGCAATGAGATCTAGCGTAAATAAAATAGTTGTCTTGAGCGATAATCCTGATGAGATAGTTGAGATTGAAAACTTGCCTGATTATGAAAATCTAGATCTTTCGGAATTTCTAGGAAGCATCCCAGGTGTTATCTCATCTAGTAAAGTTCTTGTTACCGAGGGTGAAGAAAACTCATTCGATTCAATTTTTTATAAGTGGTTGGTTGGCGACAACCAAATAGATATTTTGCCTGTTCAAAGTTGTACACAAGTTCAGCGAGTTTGTCGACGCGATGGAATATGGTCAAAAATAGCTCCAAATGTAAAAATGGTTGGCGTCGTGGATCGTGACCTCAGAGACAACTCATCTGCCACAGAAATTGTTCTGGGTTTTAGGGAAGCAGAATCTTATCTCGCCATTCCTGAGTTAGCCATTAAAGTTTACAAAGAACACCTTAATACAAATGGGGAAATCTCAGAAGAGGATATTGTTGACAAAATCATTGAATTATTGGAAGAAGACAAATTTAAGATTTGTGCTGAATATATTGCTGCAAACTGTGACGTTAATTTAAATGTGTCTGTAAAGAGACCTGAACTGAAGGATTGTAATACTATAAGTGATCTTGAAGAACAATTATGCCTTTCTTCAAGGGGGCAACTGCAAAAAGCAAATAAGCAACTAGGAAAAGAATGGATAAAAGACAATTTATCTAAAATAGATAGAAAGCTATCTAAAATTATTGAGCAACGAGACTGGAAAAATGCCCTCATATATTTGGATGGGAAGCGA
>CAYTHG010000064.1:0-13966 GCA_964437525.1 uncultured Myxococcales bacterium
TACCCAATACTAATGCCATTGGGTTGTATCTCACTGGAAGATTGAATGAAGAAATCACCAAAGGTATAGTATGATTTATCTCGTTCAATTAAGCGGTAGCCTTCATTATCATTGTGGTACCCGCATGACACAGCAGCGAGTAACGTTGATTTGCCAGAACCATTCTCACCTGCAAATGCAGCGATGGGATAGTCAAATGAAACGCTGAATGGGTATAGTCCTCTAAGCTTGCCTTTTCTTAATACTATGGAACGCAGAGACTGACACGTATCATCATTGAGAAACCACTTTTTATTATCTTTGTCTATTTGTGAACGCTTATACCCCACAGTAAAACCTCGTTTTCTAAATTGTATCTAGACATACAAGACAAGTAAACATTTGCCAGACAAATCCCTCATCCGACACAATCAAGAATTGTCGGGTAACAAGTTTCCCGACCTACACTCTTACCCATATTTCCTATCCCGCTACGATCCCACACTGATGGGCAAAGCAATTGCCCATCCTACGCGCGTTGCTCGTGCTTGTAGATGAATTGTGGAACAGCAATATGATACATCCATATTGCAGGCAGTCAAGCCAGTCGAATGAAAATACTACCCACCGACACCTTAAATGTATCAAGCAGGCACCTTAATGTATCAAGAATAACAGGCGGCCAGGAGTGCGGCCAGGGCGTTTGAGAGGCCGTGGAAGAAGATGGGCGCTATCAGCGAGCCGCGCTTCAGGCGCATCCAGCAGAACAGCAGCGAGGGGAAAAACACCGCCAGCCTGAAGGGTGCCGGGATGGCGGCCAGATGACCGAGGGCGAACAGCAGCGAGCAGAACAAAACGGCTTTGCCGAAGGGCGCTCCCCAGAGGCGGCGCTTGGCGGGCCAGCGTTTTGAAAAGACCGACAGCATCCAACCGCGATAAAAGAACTCCTCGGGCAGGGCGATAAAGAGCGTCTGCTCGATGAAGGTCAGCAGCAAAAGTTTCTCGGGCCATGCAAAGGCGAAGGATTCGCTGTATGCCTGCGTGTGCCAGAAATGATAGCCGATGATATACGGCGGAAATACCAGCAGCGCCCACATGAGCGCGTAGCCGATTTCTTTGTGCCAGCCTTTTAGGTGAATGGCGTAGCTTGAAAGCGCTTCAGGATTTTTGTATTTGACGGTGCGCCAGACCGGGAGATACACCATGGCCGCCAGCACGACGGAGTAGGCGTATTCGCGCAGAAAGCCCGGCAAGAGATGCGCGGTTATTGCTATGCCCGCCACTATCCCCAGATAGGAATAGATGATTTCATTGAATTCCTTGGGGCGGAATCTTTCTGGCAGGTTTTGAGACAATCGCTCTTGCACGCTTCCTCTCAAAGGTTTCAGCCGATTCTGATTTTGTCCAGCTCGCGGCGCTCCACAGGCTCGCCAGCCGGGATGGTCTTGACGCTTTTGTCGGCGAATGTAACCCGGATCTGCAATTCTTCGCCTCTGGCTCTCGAATGCGAAACGATAAAGCGGGCCACGTATTGCAGCACTTCGTCGTCATAGTCGCCGCGCAAAAGAGCCACCGGGCCGGGGAAGTTGTCCGGCTCGAACAGCACGTCTTTTTCTCCGGCAAGTTTCTCCAGGCGCGGGTTCTCGCCGTTGTCGCGGGCCACGACGATTTTCTGTCCGTCTGCAAGCCTGAAATGCCTGCCCAAAGACAAAAGCATGTATTCGTTTTCGCCCGGTGCGTCTGTATGTTTGAACAGGTCGTGCACTCTTTTGGTGTAGTTGACATCGGTCAGCAGGCAGCCGCCGGCGGCTTGGGTTTTTATCTGTATGCCGAATTTCTCGGCCAGTTCCTGCTGGCTCTTGCGACCACGACCTTCTATGCCTTCAAGCTTTTCCCGGTCGATCAAACCGCTTTTTTCGACTTCGGTTTCATCGATCCTCTTGGCCGACAAAGGCCGCAGCAGATAGCCCAGGAGACCGCTGGCTTTTTCCGCCTGACGCATGGCCGAGCGGTGCTGGCTCATGGGGCGCTGGTTCAATACCTCGCCGGTGAATATGAAATCCGCGCCGACCTCGCGCATATACTCGCGGGCCTTGATGAGTATGTGAATGCGGCAGTCTATGCAGGGGTTGACGTTTCTGCCGTAGCCGAAAATGGGGTTGCGGACCATGTCGTAATAATCCTGCTTAGCCCTGAAAATATGCAGCTTCATGCCGAGTTCTTCGGCGGCTTTCAAAACCTGCGATTCCCTGCCGGGCTGTCGTGAACCGCGCCTTGAAAACTCGTTTGTAAAAGGTGAGGTGAAATGGAACAGAATCACCTCGAAGCCCTGTTCTTCGATCAGCTTGGCCGCCAGTATGGAATCGAGGCCGCCGGAGAAAAGGCCGATGGCCTTGTGTTTTTTCGTGTCGTCTATTTTGTCGCACATAATAAATTCACTTCGATGCAGTTATTAAAAAACAAAATTTCAAGGGCGCAGATGATACAGCAAATCCGAAAGGGATAAAAGACAATTAAGCTCGGATTGCGCACTGTCACCAGTGGATTCAGCATCCGTTCTCAGCGCAGGTATTCGTTCATGTCGTATAAAACCTGATCGTAGAGATCGCCGGACTCTACCGCCATGAATATGCAGGCTAAAACCAGCAGGGTTGCGCACAAAAAGAATATCGCCTTCTGCCACCAGCGTTTGAGCACCATGCCGTTTACGAGTATTGGGAAAACGTACAAAAGCAGGAGCGTCAAGGTTGTGATGGTTAATGAAAAGCGCACCATGAAGTCTCCGTGCTGGCTGCCGAAGAAGGTAACGATGACCATAATGGGCAGAATCGCCCAGAACTCGATGGAGGGCATCCAGCTTTCAGGTCGGTGTAATTTCCCTGCAAACGCCAATATAGGGAGAACCAGCAAGGCCAGCAAAAGAATACCTATAGATATCCACTTGAAGATTTTGTGCGTAAGGCCCTTGTCTAAATTGGCCAAAAAACTGTCGGCTGCGTGTTTGCCGAAACCTTCGGTTTTTGCAAGGTTCTCGAACATGGCTCGAGCCTTGGAGATATTGCCGATTCCCACCAGACATTCGGCTTCGCCCAGCATGGCTTCGCGCTCCCTGTCGGTGCCTTTGTTTTCACGTTCCAGTTGTTCGTAGATCTCGACCGCCTCGGCATACTTGTTGAGGCGTCTTTTGGCGTTTGCCAGCCACAACATGGCATCCCAGCGCAGGGCAAAGTTGGGTTGTTCATCGAGCATCTGTTGCATCTCGGCTGTCAGCGCTTCCAGTTCTTCCGCCTTGTACTTTTTGAGAATGTTCTCGTAACTGCGCAAGGGTTCTTCACCGGAGACAAGCGCCTTGCGCAAAAACTCCAGCCTTCTTTTGGCTCGGCGAGATGGTCGCGCATTGGGAAATTTGGCAACCATTTCTTCATAAAGTGCAAGCGCTTCGCGGTAGCGGGTTTGGATCTGGTCCGTGATACGGGCGATTTCGTAGTAGGCGTCGTCCTGAAAATTGCCCGGCGGGTCAATCTCGGCCACGATCCTCAATTTTTGTTTGGCCTCTTCCGGGCTGCCTTCGCGGGCCAGTCGCATTCCTTCGTAATAAAGGTCCATTTCCTGCTTGGCACTGAGCTTGCTTTGATCTGCATCGTCTTCGGGAGCCTGCCCTTTTTGGGCAAATGCCGTAGAGGATAATAGAATCAAAACGCCAATCAGCGCTGATATGTTGAAAATCTTTGTTAATTCAAGTTTTATGGACATCTTTTGTGTTCTTTCGCAACTTGACCGTATCTTGCAATTTTGCTACTTTAGCACGACGATAACTAAACAGGCAAGCGGTTAGAAAACATGCTGAAAAGTGACCCCAGAGCGAAAAGAGGGCTGGAACTGGTAAACGAGCTTGAGGATCGTATCGAGAAGATCAAGCACGAATACGATATATATTTTTCCGGTGTCTCTCATCTAGATCCTACCGATAAAAAAGTAGCCGTCAGGCGTATTATCACCCGCTTGAACGAACTGCGGCTCGGTAATCCGGCCTTGCGTTTTCGTTTTCAGTCGCTTGTAGGGCGTTTTGTTTCTCTCAACCAGTACTGGACTCGCATTATGCGCGATATAGGAGAAGGCCGCTACAGTCGCGATATTTTCCGCGCAAATCTTAAGAATAAAGACGGCCAGGCCAAGGCGTATTTTGGCAAAGAAGCGCCTGTCATGCCGGACCAGCCAAACGGTGATTCCCCTAAAATGGGGGCGGAACAGGCCGGTATCGGCGCCCCGCAGTTGTCCGATAAAATCAAGCGCGAAGACATCGAGATGCGCGAGATAAGCGAAAAAGAGTTGAGAAGCATCAAGACGGAAAAAATCGAAGTGATGGATTATTCCTCAGTCGAATCTTTTGCCGATGAAGACAAAGCCGCTCCTGTGCCTGCGCCTCCCAAGCCTGTCCATTCGGCTGTCGATAGATTGGTGGAAGATTACTCAAGTGCGCAAAAGCGGCGCGGAGCCACACCGGCAACGCCCATCGAACGTGATACCATGAAGCGTCAGATCGAACAGCGCCGCGAGAAATTGCAGGTAAAATACGGCAAAGAGGCCGAGATAGATTTCCGCGTCAGCGAGAAAGACGGTAAGGTCAGTTTGAAGCCCGTCATAAGAAAGAAAAAATAATGCAGTACGGATTGTTGAACAACTTGAGATGCAGCGGGCGTCGTTCGCTTTCGGGCTTGGTGGGTTATTTGACGACCTTGAAGGTTCCGCAGGATGTTTTAGCGAGAGTGATTCACTCATACGCCAATCGTTTTTTGATAGATCTCGAAGAATCGGCGCTCTCCCCGGAAGAAGCTGAAAGCTTTGTGCAATTTTTTACAAGACCCTTAAAGCCCGGCCTGCGTCCTCTGGATGAGGCCGAGCAGTTTCTTCTCTCGCCTGCCGATGGACTTTTCACGGTGGGCGGTCCGATCAAAGACGGCAGACTGGAACAGGTCAAGGGCCGCACTTACGCGCTGGGAGATTTCCTAAACGATTCCGAGGCCGAGCGAGTCTTTGACGGCGGCGATCACATGGTGGTGTATCTCTCGCCCAGTGATTACCACCGCGTTCATTTCCCGGTTACGGGCAAGGTTACGGGCTGGCGATATATCCCCGGCGACAAACTTACCGTCCAGCCGCACGTTCTTTTACGCACGCCAGATGTCTTCGTTCGCAACGAACGCTTGGTAGTTTTTCAGGATACCGAATTCGGCAAAATGGCAACCGTTCTGGTGGGAGCGACCTGTGTGGCCAAATTGACCATGAGCTTCGATAAGGATCTGGAAGAACAGCGTTTCCATTACGAGAACTTCCGCAACTACAAGGATCCCATCGAAGTTTCAGCCGGCGACGAGCTGGGTATGTTTGAGATGGGTTCCACCGTGGTGGTTTTGTGCGAGCCGGGCATGGTCGATGTTTTGCAGGAAAAAACCGACAGCAAGATCAGGTACGGCAAATCATTGGCGAAATGGCGCAAATGAAACGGTTTATCCTTTTTGTTTTTATAGTCAACTCCCTGCTTTTGTCCTCATGCGCCCAAAGCCCGCAGGCAAGCGTCAGGGCATATCTGCGAGCTGCCGAAGGCGGTAATAGTACAGCTCTGGCTACATATTCGACAACGGAAGCAGATTACTCAGCCGCTTTGGAAAACCGCTGGCTGGCCGATAAAGAATACCCGCTGGCATCCGACGAATCGGAAAACATGGCTCTGGTTACCGAGGCCGGGCATAAGTTTCTTTTAAAAAGAAGCGCCGACAAATGGCTGGTCGATTGCACAACTCGCGGACCTTTTCACCGTCAAACACCCGAGATGACATTGCTTCTGGTTCGCTTTCTCGTAATGAAAGGTCGTTTTGCGGAACTGGCGGAATTGAGCCCCGAGGGCGCATTTGAAGTCTCGGTGGAGTTTTCGGAAGAACAAAAACAAAACTGGCGAAATTTCGCCGAATCAATTACTCCTTATGCCTGTCGCCCATTCGATGTTTCGGGCGATGAAGCCGTTTTATATTATGGCGATGAATACAGGCCGCGTGTCAAAATGTTGAGACAGAACGGCCTGTGGTGCATTTTAGAGATTCACTGACGGAGGAACCATGACAAGCGAAAAGCTTTCGGCCCAGCCGGATGGACTGCTTATAATAGATAAACCCGCCGGTATCAGCTCGGCTGAAGCAGGCAACTGGATCAAGCGGCGCTTTAAGTTCAAAAAAGTCGGACACGCTGGAACGCTGGATCCCATCGGCACCGGCGTGCTTGTTATCTGTATCAACGAAGGCACCAAGCTTTCAAAAATTCTGTCCGAAGGCAACCGCTCGTATGAGGTCATCTGCAAGCTGGGTGAAGCCATGGATACCCAGGACCGCACCGGCAAGGTTATCTTTGAAGGCGAAGTCCCCGGCGATGAGCAACTGGTGCTCGATACCTTGATGTCGTTTAAGGGCGATATCATGCAGATACCGCCCATGTACTCGGCCAAAAAGTTTCAGGGCAAGGCGCTTTACAAAATGGCACGCGAAGGCAAAACCATAGAGCGCCAGCCGATTCCCGTCAAAGTTCTCAATATCGAAGTGAAAAAAGTGGATCTGCCGCGCCTGGAGTTGGATGTCTCCACCAGCAAGGGTTTTTACGTCCGTACTCTGTGCCACGATCTGGGCGAAAAGCTCGGTTGCGGCGGTCATATGGAAGAGTTGCGGCGCACAATGCATACCGAGCTTCTGCTTGAAAACGCAGTCAAACTGGACGAGTTGCTTGACGGCGGTTGGGATTTATTGAGCGAACATTTTCTGCCTATAGAATCCGTTGACCTGCCCATCCCGCTTCTGCCGGTCAATCGCGAAGGCTCCGAAGAGATTTACTTCGGGCGTTCGGTCAAGCCGTTTATGATAGAAGGAACACCCGATCCCAAGGCTTTGACTGCCGATGTAGTGCGGGCTTTATCCCTTGAAGGCGAAATGATAGCCCTGATGGAACTGGAAAAAATCGGCCCTAACAAGGGTTGCTGGAAAGTCCTCCGGGGTTTCAAGCCTAAATATTGATGGAGTGAGAAATGACTCAGTACGGATACGAGCAGGCCAGTGAAGCCGCTGAGTTTTTGAAAGAACGTATGCCTTTCGTGCCGAAGAAGGCCATCATCCTCGGATCGGGATTGTCTTCTTTAGCAGATGAATTTACCGACAAAGTCGAGATTCCCTACGCAGAGATTCCCCACTTCCCGCCGCCCGCCGTTGTCGGGCATCGCGGTGTGCTGGTCTGCGGTCGCTTGAACGGCGTCGAGACCATAGGGCTTGCCGGAAGATTTCATTTTTACGAAGGCTATCCGCTTGATCTGGTCGTCCTGCCAGCTCGCGTGCTGGCGCTTCTGGGTGTCGAGAAGCTGATTATCACCAACGCAGCCGGAGGAGTCAACCGCGACTTTGCAGCAGGCGATCTTATGCTGATCAGCGATCATATCAACATGACCGGGCAGAATCCTTTGGACGGACACAACGACGAACGCTTTGGAACCCGTTTCCCCGACATGAGTCAGGTTTACTCGCGTGAAATGGGTAAAAAAGCCCAAGAAGCGGCCAAGTCAGTCGGCGTCAAATTACAAAAAGGCGTTTACATGTGGAATCGTGGCCCCAGTTATGAGACTCCCGCCGAAGTCAGAATGGCGCGGACGCTGGGTGCCGATGCGGTCGGAATGTCAACTGTGCCTGAGGCCATCGCCGCTGTACACGCCGGAATCAAAGTCCTCGGCTTCTCGCTGATAACCAATCTGGCAGCCGGAATCCTCGACCAGCCCTTGACACACACAGAAGTGACCGAGACAGCCAAGCAATCTGAAAAAAGCTTCGTAGCGCTGATTTCGGAAGTTGTCAAAATTATTTAGGTTCGGCTAAATATTTCCATAAAAAAAGCCCCTGCCGTTAGGCAGGGGCTTTTTGTTTGAATTGATTTTTGTATCAGGCGCAGACGCCGATTAAGCCGTATGCCCAGATGAACACGCTGCAGGATTGCGGCGGACAGCAGCCTGGCAGTCCGAAGCCGCACACTCCCGCTGCCGGAGGATCGCAGCCTTCGATGCAGTTGGGGGCGGACTGGGCGTTGCAGGACCAGCCCTCGTCGCAGGGTGGGCAGTTGAGCACACAGGCGTTGTACATTGGATCGCAAACGTATCCCTGGGCGCAACCTGCCGGGCCGCAGTCGGGGACGGGAACGCCCGTCTGACATTTGCCGTCTTTGCATACCAGCGAACCGGCGCAGTCGTCGTCGCTCTTGCAAACGTCTTGACAGAAGCCTTCGGTCTGGCCTATGGGGATATAGCACCACTGACCGTACTGGCATTCGCCGTCGGTCGAGCAGTAATCGACATCATCCACGTAAGCGCATTTGCCGTAGTTCAAGGACTGCGGATCTGCGTCGCACTCGGTATGGTTCGGGCATTGCTGGCCGGGTACGTTGCAGTACGGATTGCACATGCCGTCGCTGGCTCCCGGACGAATGTCGCAGAATTCGTACATGCCGCACTGACCGTCGGAAACGCAGTAACCGGCAATGGGATGGCAGGTTCCTTCGCCGCAGTAGAATCCGGCGGGACAGTGTACACCGGTTATGTTACAGAAGGGCTGGCAGTATCCGGTTTCCTGTACGAAATCGTCTATCAGGCAGTAGTGGTTATCTTCGAAACAGTCATCGTTGTCTTCGCAGGGGTCTCCCAGGGGGATATCCTCATCGCCGTCTTCTCCAGAACCATCTGAATCGCCGTCTGTCAGACTTTGACAGGCACCGTCGAGACAAATTTCACCCGGATCGCAGGTACGGTAGAGCGTCCAGTCGTTACCTTCGGACGAGCAACGTTCGACATCGCGGGCACCGTGGCAGCGATAGGTGTCGGGTTCGCAGAAATAAGTGTTGTCACCGTCCGACGAAACGCAATTTCCTTCGAAACAGGTCTGGCCTTCCGGACACCCCTTGTAGAATTGCCAGCTCTTGCCGTCGGAACTGCATTTCTCCAGCGTATTCGAGTCCTTGCAGGCTATTTCGCCCGGCTCACAGTCAGTATTGCCATCGCCGTCTATGCCGTCGCCGTCTGAGCCATCGCCGTCGATATTACTGGGAGTGCAGACCCACTGTCCGCTCTTTTCCTGACAGGAATCTCCCGGTCTGATGGCTTCGCACTCGGCGTCCGCCGAGCATAAAACAGTGCAGACAAGCTGGCCGTCTATGGCGATACAACTCATGTTATCGCCGCAATCGGCTTGCGTGAAGCAGGTTTGCCCGTATAATGTGTAGTCGGAATTGCCGTTTCCGTTTCCGTCATTGGTAGAATCGGAGTCTCCACAGGCGTAGACGAACAAACTCAACAGGATGGCTACCATAGCCAAGCCGCTTCTACTGCTTATAAATCTCATTTTTCTGCCTCTCTTCTGGCCACCCATCTTAACAAAAAAGATGATTTTCTTGTTGTGTCCAGTTACAAACAATTTATAATAGAGGCGGAAGAATGTCAATTGAAAGTTGGGCGTCGAAAACTCAACTCAGGCTGTTCTTCGATCAGGTGGTAGTTCGGGAGGAGTTGAGGAGTTAGGGTTGAAACAGAAACCTGGATGAGAGGTTGGAAGATGAAAATATTTAAGTTGATCCCGATTCTGGTGGTCATGGTATTGGTGGTGGCCTGTAGCGATTCGGGCGGTGAATCGGATAACAACGGCGGCAGCGATGGCGATTTAACAAACTGCACCAGCGACACCGATTGCCCAAGCACCCAGATATGCTACTATGACGGAACCTGTCGCGTGACGTGTTTTGATTACACAGATTGCTCCGAAGGCGAAGTCTGCGCGGTTAGTGAGGGCATCTGTGTTCCCACTGAAACCTGCGATTTTGACAGCGATTGCCCGCCGGGATTCTGGTGTCTGCCGGATGAAGACCTTGGCGAAAACGTGACTACCTGCCAGCCACCTCCCACAGATGGGGACAAAGATGGCGTAGATGGCGATGGCGATTCGGCAGAAGGATTCGAAGAAGACCTGCCGCCCAACTGCCCGAACATCAAAGTTACCCAAACGATGTTGAATTTCGGAGCCGTTCAGAGCGGAAACTCAGCCACTCGCAGTTTTGAAATCATCAACGACAGCAACGACAAAATACCTCTCGTTATCTACGATATTTTCTACGATAACATCCAGTACACCGACGAATACACCCTTGATCCCAACGGATTGCTGTCGGAAGACGATATCGTTCTTGCTCGGGGCGAATCCATTATGGTCGAGGCAATATACGAACCTGTTAACGCCGGTATTGACGAAGCGAAACTGTCCATTATTTCAAACGGGTGTAATCAAAGCTCCCTGATTTACGTTTCCATGAAAAGCCTCTATAAAGGTACGGCTTATATAGATGTAAGTCCCGCATTATACAATTTCGGTAATGTCAATCTGGGAAGTACTCCTGAGTATTACGATTTCAATATCTGCAATACTGGGGATACATCTGGCAACAAGGTTCTTGAAATTCGCGATATCTCACCTGCTTCGGGAAGTTTCAGCAATTTCAAAATCATTCAGGGCGGAGTGTCTCCGGCACAGGAGCCCTTGATGATTGAAGCCGGTGATACCCATTGCCACATCCTTAATGTTCAGTACAGCCCCCAGGGATTGGCGCACGAATACGAACCGCACCATGAGCGCTTTATCATCTCCAACAACTCGGATGAAGAAAGCGAACGCTTCTTCGAGATCGACTTACTGGGCCATGCCGAATCTTCTTCGCTGTTCATTCACCCCCACCCCATAGAGTTCGGTACCGTGACCATCGGTGAAGAAGGCCAAGTCGAAGCGACACTGCATAACTACAGTGCAACGGACGTGACCATCAATCAAATCATGCCGTTTGCCTTGCCCGAAGACAGCGGCTGCGACGAATTCACCATCGAAGATCCCAATGGAGTTCGGGGCAGTACTTTACCTGCCGATAACGGTGGACAGGGTGTTTTTATTGTCAAATATAATCCTGTCGATGAGGGTGAAGACACCTGTCATCTTAATGTAGGCAACAATCTGCCGGGCACTAACGGTGTCATGACGTTCCCGATTCACGGCACCGGCAAGCCCGCAAATGTTCCGCCTGTGGCATTGGTTTCCACAAACAGCCACGGCCAGACCATGACCGGCTATCTGGAAGGAGTGCCGGAAGGCACCAGGCTATGCTTCTACGGCGATATCAGCAAAGATCCAGATGCTACACCTGAGAATATTATGACGCCATTGAAAGAATACAACTGGTCCTGGCTGGAACAACCGCCCAATGCGAGTCAGGCTTTCACCCCTATTGGACAGCATCCCTACCCCTATATGAATGTCTGCTACAAATTCGAGATTGCCGGAACCTATCGTTTCAAGCTTGATGTAGTAGACCAGGAAAACCTTGAAAGCGAAGATCCTTTTGAAATTACGGTTCTGGTAAACGGCAATCAGGGTTTGCTGTTGGATATGAACTTTACGCCGGGCAGTCCCAGTTTCTTGGGTGAGTCCGCCGTGGATTGCGACCTTGGTCTGTATTCTACCGCTTATCTGGGCACCTGCGACGACGAGCCGGGCCACATTACGGCCAACGGTTCCTGCCACACCATGAAGGGCGCTGCCTGCTCCATGCCGGTAACGTCTCAGGGAGCAGAAGGTACAGGTACAAATGAGCAAATAAGCTGTACAATGGTACTGGACGGTCCTTGGTATTTCTTCGCATATCTGGATGAAGATTGCGACGATGTCAACGACTGGCAGACTATTTACGAGTGCTGGGGGACGCATGATCCCAGCGTGACGATTGATGTCTTTGACCCCAATGACTGGTATAATTCAGTGCCGCTCTGGACCGTGACAACCAAACTGACAAGCAAGGGTGATAAAGACACCTGGCTTTTGGTGCGTCGCGGTGGAGTGTGGGAAGGGCCACCTCAGAAGCTTTGATGCGGTGTTTTATAGTTTTTGAAAGCTGAAATTTCGGGCAAGACCGGCTTTTGAAAGATCGCCGGTCTTGCCTTTTTTTCTATTTGTGATAAACACGCATACGGAACTTTATAGAAGCTTGCGGCGCGAAGGCGTTGCAAGGATGTGAATAACCATTCTAAGAAGGTGTTGAAGTGAATAAAAAACGTTTCTCAGTACTGGCTGTTCTGCTGTCTTTATCTCTTATTCTGCTGCTGGCTTTCTCGTTTGGATGCAATCGCTCCAAGGATGGCGAAGATGCCAAAAAGCGCGTCAAAGAAAAGAAAGACGTAACCGAGCTGGTAAAGACCCGCGAAGTTAAATTGCAGGAAATCGACCTCGGCAAAGTGCCTGCCGAAGCAAAAGAACTCGAAAAGATCCTCCTGATGAAGCAGGAAGAAGTCGCCGCCAGATTGTTGCAATACAAGTTTGATGCCAAGGTCGGTTACATCACCAGCCGCGTGGGTCAAGATGTCGAATTGACAGAAACCCACAGTTTCAAGCAAAAAGACAACGGCGATTTCCAGCTTGCAATGACCAATAGCAAGGGCGGAGTGTTCGATCTGGCATGGAAACATCAGCAGGTCTATGAGCGTGTCGGTAACGCGCCTTTCAGAAGAAGCACTTCAACGGGCAAGCACCTTTTCTGGCGCGAAAAAGTTTACACCTCGCTCGACCGCTATTACAAGTACTTCCGTGGCCACCTCAAGTTCGCCACGCCTGAAAACATGACCTACGAAGGTCGCGCAGCCATGAAGATAGTATTCACGCTCGACCCTAACGGCAAGATCCTCGAAGAAGATCTGCCCACCAAGTTCAATCTGCCCAACCAGTATGCGGTTTCTGTGACCGCCACTGACAGGATACTCAACAAAAACCGCAAGCGCGTCAGTTCCTTCGATGAGGCCGAAGGCTATGTCATCATTGACAGGCAGGCCAAAGTCGTTCTGGAATACAAACTGCACGGCAAATACCTGATTCCCATCGCTGAGAGCAAAAAGAAAAAGCTTCTGGCTGCAGGCGTAGATCCCGGTGCCGGTGTCACCTTCATAATGGATGCTGATTACAAGATCAAGGATATCGGCAAAGCTGTTGAAATCCAGATACCCAAATCCCGCCCCGAAATGAAGCGCGTCAAACCCGCTCCCAAGGTGGAAGATATAATCGGCAAAAAAGCTCCGGCCAAGACCGAGGATGTTGCCGAAGTACCCGCAAAAAACAACAAGCCCGCTCAAAAAAAAGCGGAATAGGAGAAGCAACAAGTGATAGAAGACCGCCTGAAGAGCTTTTTGGAAGACATAGACTCCGATGATAAAGAGCGCATAGAAACGGCGTTTGAGGCTTTATTGGATAAAAAAGCCGAGCGTCCGATGCTGTTCGATCTGCGCGGAAAAGGCAGCTATGCCGATTTCTTTATAGTTTGCCATGGCCGTAGCGACAGGCAGGTAAAAGCCCTGTCCGATATGCTTCATGTGAAAATGAAGCAGGCCGGAATTATGCCGCTTGGAACCGAGGGTGAGCAGGTGAATCATTGGGTTTTGTGCGATTACGACAACCTGATAGTTAACCTGTTCTACGAACCGACACGCGGCTTCTACGATCTTGAAGGACTGTGGTCCAACATGGAGCGCTTTGAACCGCAGGAGATAGAGGCGCTGTTTTTGAAAGCCCCCGAGGAAGCTGAATAAACTCTGCTTTCTGCCGTCATTGTTTTTCAATCCTATCTTGTGTTCTCAGTTGGTTCAGGTCTCCCGACCTGAACCTTTGGTTTCCGGTCGGGTCTCTGACCCGGCAAAAGCGTATGAACGTATGGAGCCGGTCAGGAGACCCGCTCCAACGGAGAGGATTTTGACATGAAGAAATCATTTTTCGTTTCTATGATTGCTGTTTTGTGTTTGGTTTTTCTGGCTTTGACAGCCTGCGGCGGAAGCGATGACGATACCGATGGTGGTGCCGAGGGTGAGGGCGAAGGCGAAGGCGAAGGTGAAGGCGAAGGC
>CAYTHG010000065.1:0-13857 GCA_964437525.1 uncultured Myxococcales bacterium
TGGTGAAGTCATGGCTGTTTCCCCCCAGGAAGTTACCACGAAGGCAGGCTGAAGGGCAAAAAAATATATTAATTGAGACCTTGTTGGTAGCCTGTTTGATGATGTTGCTCGTTTCCTGCGATTCTTCCGGCAAAGGCGAGCCTTCAGGCGACCAGGATATTTCGGAAGCCTTTGATGGCGATTCGGCGGTTGACAGGGACGGCGACCTGGACGGCGACCTGGACGGCGACCTGGATGGTGACTTGGACGGCGATGTTCTCAATGGAGAATCTTCTGACGGTGACGACGACAACGAAGACGACAACGAAGACGAACAGTCCATCGCCTGCCGCGACGGGATCGTTATCCGCGACCTGACGCTGGACGACGACACGACATTTGATCTTGGTCCCTACCTGATGCAGCCAAAACCTGATGGTATCACGGTGATGTGGCGGACGCTGGAAGATGAAGACGGAACCGTGCTTTCCGGCGAGGGCGATACGCCCGATCGGGAAATCAGCCAGTCGGCTCCAAGTAAAATTCACGAAATCGCTATCGTCGGTCTCTCCCCAAATACGCGATACAGCTATCAGGTGCGTTCAGGCGAGCGGACGTCGCGCATTCATCATTTCCATACGGCAGTCGAAAAGAATCAACCCTTCCGCTTCGCAGTATTCGGCGATAACCACGGTCAAGCGGAGATTTTCGACCCGATGCTCGACGCCATGGCCGCGATGAATCCCTACTGGCTGCTTGGTGTTGGCGATCACACCGGCGACGGTAGCCAGGATGAACAGTGGAAGGACATGATCTTCGACCCGGCCCGTGCTGTGTTTCACGAGCTTCCCTTCTACGCTGCGATGGGCAACCACGAGCGCAACAGCCACAATTACTACGAATTGTATTCATTTCCCCATCCCGAGGACGATCCCCAGCATGAGTCCAGCTACAGCTTCAGCTATGGTAACGCCTATTTTCTGGTCATCGACAGCAACAAGATTTTCTACGACCTGGGCGACGTGTCCACCAAGCTCGGCGAATGGGTCCGAGAGCAGGTGACATCACCGGAAGCTCAAGCCGCGACCTGGCGCTTCGCGCTCTCGCACGAACCGGGATATTCCGAGGCATGGAGCAATGGCAATTGCCAATACGAAGGCAACCTGGGGATCCGTAACTGGCTTTTCCCTCTGTTGATCGAGAACAGCTTTCACGCCTACTTCAACGGACACATGCACGGCTACGAGCGGGGAATGGTCGACGGCTTAACCCATATCACCACCGGTGGAGCCGGAGGCGAACTGGACGCCTGGTGCAAGGATTTCGAAGAGACAACCGTTGCCCACTACGAGCACCACTTCCTTTCGGTGGAAGTCGGTTGCGACAGCCTGCGCATCGAAGCCTTGTATACGGACCACACAATGTTCGATTGGGTCGTTCTGGATGCGGATCATCCGGGCATCTTCGCCGACCAAGGACCCGTAGAGGATCTCGGCCCGCCACCAGTCAACACTGACTCTCCATCGTACGAAGAGTAAGCGGGCGGCCCTGGAGGTTTTTCCATCGCGCCCCTGGGCGCGTCTCGGGTCAGGCAAACGTTTGAAAACAGCGAAAAGATCGTTGAAAAGGTCGTCGATTAAAAAAGAGAGCGGTCCGCTGAAACCATCATCGTGCTTTCTCCGCTCACTTGCTCTCAGGAATCCCGAGCTTGCGAAGCATGCCCATCATCGGGCAGGTCTTGGTAAAGGCGGATTGAAAGAGGTTCAGGCCGACGAATGCGGTGAAGGCGAAGAACCAGGGATTAACCAGGATCCCCAGGGCCACGGACAGCATGATGAAGAATCCGGCGATCAGGCGTAGATAGTCATTTACGATCATTTTATTTCTCCTTTGTAGGGTCACGTTTTTCTTAAACAAAATCTTCGACATTGATGATGCCGATATGGAGCTGCATTTTGCAGTTTTCGTCATCTTTGGAACCGAGGCAGCTATGCAGCAAGTCTTCCTTTACCGTCTGTGCCACCGAGGCCGGAACGATGCTGAAGACGATACTGTTGGCGCCGGGATGCAGGCGGGAGTCGAGCTTCTTGCCTGAGCGGCCCTCGCCGAGCACGGTTGGAATTTCTGAAAATCCTTCGATGCCGTGACGCTCTAGTACCACTTCCACATCGTCACGAAGGTTTTCATCCATGATGATCATTAGCATTTTGTAATCCATGAGCTTAGCTCCTGTTAAAGTCATCACACAGTTGTATGAACCTGGGTGAATTTTCGTACCGAATAATATAGGATCGGGATCACCAGCAGGGTCAGTGCCGTTGCGATGATGACGCCGAAGATCAAACTGACGGCCAGACCGCTGAAGATCGGGTCCAGCAGGATCACGCTGCCGCCCACAACCAGTGCTGCGGCGGTCAGGAATATCGGACGGAAGCGAACGATACCGGCATTCAATACTGCCTCCTCCAGCGATAGGCCGGATTCGACCTCCTGCTCGATGAAGTCCACCAGCAATATTGAGTTGCGCACGATGATACCCGCCAGGGCGATGAAGCCGATCATGCTCGTCGCGGTGAAAAAAGTCCCGGTGAAGTAATGGCCGGGAAGGATGCCGATGAGGGTCAGAGGGATGGGGGTCATGATGATCAGCGGTGTAATGAAGCTCTTGAACCAGGCCACGACCAGCGTGTACATCAGGATCAGCACGATGGCAAAGGCGATACCCATGTCCCGGAATACTTCATAGGTGATTTTCCATTCGCCATCCCACTTCAAGGAATAACTCGTTTCGTCTTCCGGCATGCCGGTCGTCAGTTGGGCCAGTGGTAGAAGGTCGGGCGTCTCGATTTTGTCCATCTCGTCCATGGTGTTTAGCATGCCGTAGACCGGGCTTTCTTCTTCACCTGTCGGCTCTCCCGTTACGTAAATGACGCGGCGCAGGTTCTTATGATAGATGAAACGATCGGAGGTGCCGAGATCCGTTTTGGCCAGTTCCTTGATCGCCACCAGACGCCCATCTCCGGCATGGACCTTGATATCTGAAAGGCTGTCAATTGAAGAACGCTGGCCTCGCGGAACCTTAACCATGACTTCCACCGGCTCTCGGTCGCGATCGGTATGCAGCAGTCCGGCGGCCTTGCCATACAGAGACAGGGCGATGGTATTGGTGATCTGTTCTGTGGTCACACCGGACAGCGCCGCTTTGGCTTTGTCGACCTTCAGCGAAAATTCGGGCTGGGCTTCTTCGACATACCAGTCGACGTCGACGATGCCCTCATTCTTCTCGAATACTGCTTTGACTTTGGCCGCGACTTCGCGTTGTCCTTCAAGATCCGGACCGTAAATTTCAGCGGCCATGGTGGACAACACCGGCGGTCCGGGCGGCACCTCGGCGACCAGGGTCGCTGCGCCGTAGCGTTCCCCAAGTCGGGTGATGATCGGTCGCAGACGATTGGCGATGGCGTGGCTTTTCTCCGTGCGAACATGTTTGTCGGTCAGGTTGACCTGGATGTCCGCCACGTTCGGACCCTGTCGCAGGAAATAGTGGCGCACCAGGCCGTTGAAATTGATCGGCGCGGCTGTACCGATATAGAGTTGGACGTTCTTAACCACCGGATCTTTCACCAACTCGGAGGCGATCTCACGTGTCAGCGCAGCGGTGCGCTCCAGCGTTGAGCCTTCATCCATGTCGATGATGACCTGAAACTCGGACTTGTTGTCATGCGGCAGCATTTTCACTTTTACCGAGCGTGTGTAGAACAGAGTGATCGAAGCCAGCAGCAACACGACCACCAGACCCAGCGTCGCCAGGCGGAGCATCGGTCGATCGATCATCGGTTGCAGGACCGCCCGGTATCCGCGATCGATCATGCCGGCTTTTTCGCTTTCTGGCTTGCTTGTTTCAACATCGATATCGATTTTAGGGCTTTTCTCTTTTCGTTCCGAACGCGCCAGCAAACGCTTGGTCATCCATGGCGTCACCACGAAGGCGACCAGCAGGGAAAAGAGCATAGCTGCCGAGGCATTGATCGGGATAGGACTCATGTAGGGTCCCATCATCCCGCTGACAAAGGCCATCGGCATCAAGGCGAAAATGACGGTGAAGGTGGCCAAAATCGTCGGATTGCCCACTTCATCCACGGCATAGGGGGTGATGGTATCCAAATCACCCCATTTCATTTTGTAATGCCTGTGGATGTTCTCCACCACGACAATCGCGTCGTCCACCAATATTCCGATGGCGAAAATCAAGGCGAAGAGGGTGACGCGGTTCAGGGTGTAGCCGAGAAAATAAGAGGTGAAGAGCGTCAGCGCCAGCGTCACCGGTACAGCCACGGCGACGACAATCGCCTCCTTCACGCCTAAGAAAATCCACATCAGAATGACGACTGAAATCGTGGCCAGGAACATGTGGAAGATCAGTTCGTTGGATTTCTCTTCCGCCGTCAGGCCGTAGTCGCGGGTGACGTTGACGTCGATGCCCGATACGATGACCGAGCCCTTCAGCTTTTCGAGCTGTCCGGAAAGCGCCTGGGTCAGCCAGGTGGCGTTGGCGCCTCTGCGTTTGGCGACCGCGATGGTAACGGCGGATTCCTCGGCGAAGGGCCAGTCACTCTCTACGCCGGCTGTCGAGGCGGCAAATGCCTGCCCGTCTCGGTGAAAGACATAATCCTTGATCTCCTCCGGACCGTCCATAACGTTTGCGACATCAGACAGGTAAACCGGGCGACCGTTATAGACCGCCACGACGGTCTGGTTGACATCGTCGAGGTCGCGGAAAAAATCACCGACTTTCACAAGAATGTTCATTCCGCCGCGATTGAAACTGCCGGCGGACAAGTTGGAGTTGTCGCGGGTCAAGGCCTGGTAGATTTGCAGAGGCGAGATCATGTAGCCCGCCAGGCGATCCGGATCCAGCTCGACACGCACCTGGCGGCTTAGTCCGCCGATGATTCTGGTTTCACTGACGTCGGGGTATTTTTTCAATTCGTTTGCGACTTCACCTGCGACCTGGCGCAGCATGAAAGGGCCATATTCCTTCGAATGAAGGGTCACGGCCATCACCGGAACGTCATCGATGCCCTGGAGCTTGATCAGCGGCTGGGAGATACCGATCGGGATGCGATTCATGTTGCTGTTGAGTTTGTTGTAGACCTTGACCAGGCTGTCTTCTTCGTTTTCACCGACGTCGAAACGAATGATCACCATCGACATGTTGGGGCGTGATGTCGAATACAGTTCATCGACGCCGGGAATCTCCCAAAGGAGTTTTTCCATCGGCGTAGTCACCAGTTGTTCCACTTCTTCCGAACCCAGACCCGGCGCTTCGACAAAGATATCGACCATGGGTACGATGATTTGCGGCTCTTCCTCGCGAGGTGTGATCAGGGTCGAGAAGAAGCCGAGAAACAAGGACGCTGCAATCAGGATGGGCGTGAGTTTGCTGTTTAAAAAAGAGGCGGCGATGTGTCCCGACAGGCCGATTTTTTTTCTCTCAAAGCGATGTCGTTTGGTCTTTCGTGTTTCTTGACTTTCCATTATTGGACCGCCTTTCCGGGCTGCCCATCGATCAAAGCGCTTAAATCGGAGGAGATGTATTGATCACCGGCCTCAAGCCCTGAGAGAACCTCGATCTGATCCTGCACGATGTTACCGGCCCGGATCAGACGCAGACGGACGATTTGATCGGGATCCAGGATGTAGACGGCGCTGAGTTGCCCATGACGGATAATCCGCTCCTTGGGGATCAGGATTCCGGGGCAGGACCCCGGACGCTTGAAGAATCTCGCCCGCCCGAAGGTCCCCGAGCGAACGGCTGAGTCGTCTTCCAGTTTGATTCGCACCAGGTTGCTGTGTGTCACCCGATCCAGGGATGGGACAATTTCGCTGACATGGCCGGATAGATTTTTTAGTCCGCCATTTGCGGCATCCAGCTCAACGATGACTTCCTGGTCCATCGCGATCAGCCCAATATCCTGCCCGTTGACCGTGGCCTCGAATTCCAGATCCGATTCACCTTCCATCCGCAGAAGCGGCACGCCGGGAGATGCCATTTCACCGACTTCGATCATTGTGTCCACGACGACTCCGTCGAAGGGTGCCTTGATGACCGTTTCCTTGAGATAACTCTTGGCTGTTGTCAAGGCGCCTTGCGCCTGACCCACCGCACCGACGGCCGAATCGTAGTCGTAGGTGGCCTTGTCATATTTGGTCTGGCTGGCGGATTCGGTTTGCTTGAGCTCTTCATATCGGTCGAGCATCTGTTTGGCGATCACCTTTGCCGCTTTCGCTTGCGCCAAGGCGCCCTTGGCCTGGGAGACCTGTCCCTGAATTCCCTTCGAATCGATGCGGATCAGAACCTGGTCTTTGGAAACCCGGTCGCCGGACTTGACTTTGACGGAGGACACCTTGCCCATTGTCTTCCCGGCGATGATGGATTCCCGAACGTTTTTGACTCGCCCGACCGCCGTAAAGAAGCTTGTGTTATCCTGTGCTTCGATGGTCTGGACCGATACTTCCGCCAGCGGCAGCCGTTTGGCCTCTTCTGTTTTTTCTGCTTGCGAGCAGGCGCCCAGTCCCAAAAGAATAATTAGCCCGACTATCGAAAATAAAGTTGAATGTTTCACTGGGATCTCCTTTTGTTGAAATCTTTGAATTGATTTATCGGCTATTCTTTTCGGCCAGCAGATCTTGTCCCATGGACAATTTAAGACCACGTGCTGCGACCTCGATTTGCATTTTCGCTACGGTGACATCGTTTTCCGCTTGAAGCTCGGAAGTCTGAGCCTGCAGAAGATCGTTTGTCGTCGATTCCTGAACTTCGTAACGGGAGCTCTCGATTCGGAGGTTTTCGTCCGCGTATTGAAGTTGAGCCAACGCCACCGTATGCTGTCGAATGGCTTCGTCCAGCTCCAAGCGTTTTTGCTCCACTTCCAGGCGAATGCCGTCTTCGGCGAATTCGATGAGTTGACGGGCCTGCCGGCTCTTTGCCTCTGCGGCTTGGACCTCGTAGTATCCGGCTCCCCATTCCCAGAAATTCCAACTCAGCATCAGACCACCGAAGACCTGGTGTTCCGGCATCATGTCTCCCATGCCCTGACTGTTCTGGTAACGGGCGACAAGGTTGATTTCCGGCAGCATCTGGCCAATAGCCGCCTGGTGGCCCGATTCGGCTGCCACGCTTTGCGATCGGGCTGAAAGCAGATCCGGGCGTTGCTCGATCGAACGCTTCTGAAGCGTTTCAATAGGAAGGCCCATCAATTCTTCTGAAAGGGAACTCGGCACGTGGACGATTTCCAGAGGCGTCGGCAAGGGCCTTCCCATGTACATGTTGAGCATGGAACGTGTCAAATGAACGCCTTTTTTGGCCTGAAAGATAGCCTTCTGGATTTGCGCCTTCTGGACCCGCACCTTCAACAAGGCGTTTCTTTCAACCATCTCGACCCTCAGGAAATCCTGCGTCATCTTTTCGAAGGCTTCGACCTGTTTGAGCGCGGCATCAGCCGATTGCAACATTCGTTTGGCTGCAAGATGGGAGAAGAAAGCTTTGGTCACTTCTCCTTCGATTTCACGGCGTGTATTTGCGGCCGTGAAACGAGCGGATTCAACCATATGCTTTTTCGCATCGTGGCCGAACCACAGCGAGTACAAACCGGTCAGGGGCTGGATCGCCATAAAGGAGCTGCCCAGGGTCATGTCCTCACGTACGGTGATACCCATGGCCGGCAGGCTGGTTCCCGGCGGCATTATCTGAGCCAGCGGCGACATGTCCAGGTTATAGATATTGTCATCGTCCCAGAGCATGGCATTCACTTCTGCGCGCAGAACAGGCAAAAAGTGACCCCGGAAGCTCTTACGATTATTTTCCGCCACCTCAACACCGATTTGCTCGGCCTGGAGTCTTTTGTTGTTTTCAACAGCTTTCTGTATGCAGGCTTCCAGAGGGATGGGCTCTGCGGATGCTGTTGAGGCCAAGGCCATGACGGCGATAAGTATAAGAGCTGTGAATAATTTAAAACTTCTGTACATTGCTGCTCCTTTGGGTCCTGTTCGCTGCTTTTAAGCAATAAATCTCGCTCAATAAGTAAGAGTGTCCGGCGTCAACTATTATTTCCATCCGTGGGAGGTTTAATTGTCGCTTAACAAGTAAGAGCCGACAGCATGGTGCGCGGTGGCGAAAAAAGTTGAAATAATTGGATGTTTTCAATTTGTCCATTTGACAGGCCGTCGCGGGATGAGCTATATAAGTTTGTAGAAGTACAGGTATTTAGCCGGATTTTCCGAGGAATCCATTGAGAAATGATATTTTGAACGATGAAATTTAAAGAAAAAAATCAATGCCCGGATTTTGCGGCAATTTTAAGAGATGATGACCCGGATGAAAAGCTGATTAACCAAATAGTATCCTGCTTTTATGATTCCCTCTCTGATTTCGCTCGATATAAATGCGGCAACCCCTCGCTTGCCGAAGATACGATACAGGATTCGATGTTGACGATGATGAAATCCCTGCAAAGCTATCGTGGGGATGCGCCATTGGATTCCTGGTTGCGCGCCCTGGTCGTTTCATCCTGTTCACGCAGTCGGCGCGGAAAGAAAAACGATCCGAAGCTGCACAGCCCCTTGATTGCAGATGAAAAAGACGACACAAGCGGAAAAACAGAAAACGATCTGATCATAAAGGAAAACTTCAACAAACTCCTCGCACTGATCGATGATCTCGGCGAACCCAATCGAAGCCTGCTGCTTGAACACGAAAGCGAAGACGCCTCCATCGAATCCCTTGCCGGCAAATACCAACTGACCCCCGAAGCCATAAAATCAAGACTCAAACGCAGCCGCGCCAAGGTTCGTGAACGGTTGGTCTTGGGGCTTTGAGGGGGCGGGGTTCGTCATTATCAAGAGTGAAATATCAAGACTGCGTTTCGGGTAAAATGAGAAAATAGGGGAGGGGCGTGTATCCCTCCCTCCGAAAAAGTCCATTCAGGCCCCGATACGGAGTCCTAGGGGACAGTTCCAGGATACACGGAGGTCCGTTTAAATATCCAGACCCCTGGAAACTTCTTGTCAATTCTAGCCCCTGTGGTATTCTGTTTTCAACTCTTGCTGAAATTTGTTCGAACAGCTGTCACATAGGGGTAAAGCCATGAAGCATGCAAAAAGCCTGTTGATCCTATGCTTTCTACTGGCCTTATCAACCATGGCTGCATGCAGTTCCGACGGTAATACCGGATCCGATACGGATGGGGACCAGGAGTCAATGGACGGTGATGCATCTGATGGGGATGCTACCGATGGCGATGCTACTGACGGAGACGCACCTCCTGATGGCTATGCTATAGACGGTGAATCGTAAACCGCTGACAATTCCTGCACCGAAATGAAAACCAAATTGCTAGAGGAGGAGCCGATTATGCCATCGACTGCTATAGATATTTCGTTTCGTTCAGCATCGCTGCTTTTTATTATTACACTGTTTCTGCTCTCTCCGTCCTTTGCCGAAGCCGCCACTATAAATGTAAACACCACGGCTGACGAGTGGAACGAGACCGGATCGGGTTCCGGCTGTTCGTTGCGCGAGGCCATCGAATCCGCCAATAAAGATGTAGCCTGGGGCGGTTGCACCGCCGGAAGCGGTTTTGATACCATCCAGATCCCAGCGGGAACTTATCAACTGACCCGCGATGGGCGTGACGAAGACAGCAATGTGACCGGTGACTTGGATATCACCAGCAACATGAAACTACAGGGTGCGACCAGTGGCCAGACCAAGATCCAGGGACTCTGGAATCATCCGTATTATTGCGGTGACCGGCTGCTGGACATCCGCTCCGGTTCCACCTTTGACATGGACCGGGTCATCCTGACCAGGGGTTGCATCAATGCCCTTCAACGCGGCGGAGCCATGCTTATCTCCTCCTGCGGCACGACCACCATCAACAACAGTGTGGTGACGGAGAACTGGGCGGATTACGGCGGGGGCCTTTATGTCCACTGTGCCTATGAGGTAATTATTAACAACACCACCATAAGCAAAAACTATGCAGGCACCTTCGTCCTGGGCGGCATCGGCTATGGCGGTGCGGTTTACAGCCGGGATGAATGGGTCACACTCCGCAATGCCACGGTCACCGGAAACGATGCCCTGACCGATGGCGGAGGCCTGTACGGCACGGAAGCCGCTTACTTCACCTTCATCAACAGCATCGTGGCTGGCAACACCAGTGTCGGTGACAGCGACATCAGCGGGATTGTAACTAATCCTTCTCATCACAGCATCATTGGCGACAAAAGCGGTGTAAAACCATATGTCACCGGAACCTGCAGTCAGACCGGCATGCAGTGCGATCTCCAAGCCGGACTGCTCGCCCTTGGCGATAACGGCGGCAACACCTTGACCCACGCACTGGACGTTGCGGGTTCCAGCCCGGCCCTTGATGCGGCGGACTGCGGGACTGCTCTGACCACCGATCAACGTGGATTCAACCGTGGCAGCCCTTGCGATATTGGTGCCTACGAGCATTCCCTGGCGGCCGGTGAATTCTGCGATGGTGAAGATAATGAGTGTGACTCGAACAACTGCAACAACTACAATGCCTGTTGCGCCGCATGCGTTCACGGCTCCTGCAATGTCAATGGATCGTGTAGCTGTGAGAGTAACTGGGACGGCGACCTGTGCACCCTCTGCAGGGAAGGCTATTTTGGCGCGAGCTGTCAGGCCTGTCCGGCCTGTGTTAACGGCGCATGCGACGATGGGACGGATGGCAGCGGTATCTGCGAATGCAATGAGGGCTGGGATGGCGAACTCTGCAACATTCCGTTAGGTGAGGATGGCGACCTGGATGATGAATACGAGCTTGAAGTGGAAGCCGAAGACGAACCCGACGGCGATGTAACCGACGGCGATGTCGTCGATGATGACATCTTGGATGGAGATATTGCCGATGGAGATCTAGTGGATGGAGATATTGCCGATGGAGATCTAGTGGATGGGGACATGGTTGATGGCGATGTCGTAGATGGTGATATCTTGGATGGAGATGTTGCCGATGGTGATGCCGCAGATGGTGATGTCGTTGACGGTGATGTCGTCGATGGTGACATTGTCGATGGTGACATTGTCGATGGAGACGCAACTGACATTGATATCATCGATGGAGATATAGTCGACGGGGATTCGGTGGATGATGATGTTGCCGATGGTGATGTCGTTGATGGCACCAATGATGTTGGTGGTAGCGGTGGTGGCGGATGTCGTTCAACTGCGGCGCCAGGCATCGAATTTGCTTTATTCGGCCTATTCATCTTCGGGTTTGCTATCCGGAAAAGACAGAAAAAGTGGCATCTCAGATAAGGTGCGAAATTTCTAACGGGGAGGAAACCTCCCCGGAATTGAGATCTTTTGTAATTCACGTGTAGTAACTAACCTGCCCCCGAAAGTGGTACCAGTCATTGTGGTCTGCTTCCTGTATTTTGGAATGTTACTCGTTTTACCCACCATCCGACCGTAAACGGTGTTTCTGCGGCGGTTTGGCATGAGGCAAGGGTGAATCACCACCTCGGCTAATCAGGGCTTTCTCGAAAGAATCCGCTGGCAGGTGGGTGCGTTAGAGGAGGGCCGTAATAACAAATGATCAAAATCAATTCTGGACCTCCTATGGCAATGGTGGACACCAAACAGGTGTGAGGATTAGGATGGCCTTATCTAGAGTCCTATTGCCCTTATGGCTAAACAAGAGAACATTATTATTGCACATCTGCACACCGCATGAATCCACAAACCCTTCCAGCCGAATCAGATCCCCCGATCCACCCAACCCATCAAAATCACGTCCAAATATCCGCTCCACATCAAGTTCGGACTTTATGGTCAAAGTCCGAACTTTAAGAGAACAGAGAAGAGAAAACGGCGATTTCGGGTGAAAATGGTCGATATGTTAGGTTCCCCGGTCCGAACTTGAGCGGGCAATTTTACTGTTACTAAGGGCGAAAACCCTTTAAGATCCAGCACCTATAGCGCGATTCCATAAAACGAAACAAGCCCTCCGTTTTTGCGGAGAGCAAGTTTGTTTTGGTTCAATTGGTGGAGGCGGGGGGAATCGAACCCCCGTCCGAAACGCATCCAAAGCGGGCTTCTACGTGTGTAGCCATATCTTTAATTTCAATCTCAGGCACTCCATATGGCGGGATGGCCTTAGATCAAGCTCTATCAATCTTATCAGACGCCGCTAGAACAGTGCAACGCAGGACCAGTCATCTAAATGACGCCGCTTACTTGTGCGATGACGACACAAGGGCGACGAGCAGCTACTGGTTAAGCTGCCAGTGCGTAGTTTTCTTCGGCAATTATATTACCTACCGGATTTTGCGAAGTTCCGGCGCTCCGACACGCCACCCGTTCTTTACTCGCCCCGTCGAATCCAGTTCGCCCCCACTTGTCAATGAACATTCATACACTCTCAGGATACACCTAAAATCTTGAAGGTCAAGAGATAGGGCAGGGGAATATACGGTAAACAAGCTCAAATGGCAAGCGATGACAATTTTATTTTTTTATCTCTGGATTCTATGGTTTTATTTTGCCGACTGGGTCTGTTTTTAACTGGCGCTGTTATCTACGCCGGATCGGCTGGCATGTCTTAGGTCATTTGTTTGCCAGCCATTTGTTTGCCAACGGGAGTTCAACCAAAGTTGTTCAGGAACTGATGGGCCATATGGATCCGCATTACCATGCGGTATATGCACTTGTCCCCGGAGGTCAAACGGGATGCGGTTATGGGGTTGGATGGGTGATTAAAGATGGACGATAAAATCAATCATATTTATAATATCTTCACAAATATCATCTGCATCAAAAGCTTTAGCAATATCTTCCCTGCTACAGCCAAATTTACGTTCAATATCTGCCAGGATATCTTTCCCTTTAGCTTCAATAATGGAGTTAGCCGTATCATGCTCTTGAAAATTAGAGTTCACTACTATACTATGTGGATCAGCAAATATATCATTTATAGCAGTTTCGTTTTGACCAGATGCATTTGCTATTGCTTTCGGGAGTATTAGGTAATCTTCAATATGTCTTCTTTTCCAAGTTTTAAATTGGATCTGATCAAAACCTTGGCTATCATGACTATCTACTAGGCTTTTGCTTATGTCATTTGAAGGTCTGTCATCTTTATCGTTTATGCTTATAGCCCTTAAGCCAGGAATTTCTTTTTGTAGTTCAATATACAATTGTTTTCTTTCTTTACTCCTTGAAGCCCATGGCCAAATTACTAAATCATCTGGCCAAACTTTATCCAATTTCTTTGCAAATATTTGTAATATCCGAGCATCAAAATAGTTTTCCACTAATAACATTTTCTTCTTTTGTTGTAGCTGATTTAGTTTTGGCGAGTAGTCAGAGCCCAAGCCTACTATAACGGCTATTTTGTCTTCTTCTGTTGCTAAGTATTTATATTTGTTTTTACTTACTCTGAAGACATCTTGTGGTTGAGCAGATTTTAGTATTTCCGAAGAATGAGTGGCAACTATTACCTGCTTACTATCATTGCATGATAATTCTGCCACTTCGCGTAATAGCATAGATTGTAATGATGTATGAAGGTGAGCATCGGGCTCATCAAGAAGAATTGTATTAATTTCACCATTTAGCAGCAAAGAGAAAACACTTAACCACTGAAGAAATCCACTACCCTCCACCATTATATCACGTTTGGTGTATTTAGGGTGTTTCACAAAACGTCCATTGACTCCATATTGCCCTTTTACCAAATCCACCTTGATATATCGGTTGTACGATGGATTAAATTTTTGTACTTTTAGTTTAACTCCAAATATATCAATCAGTATTCTATCTAGTTTTTCCCACGGGTCATT
>CAYTHG010000066.1:0-13855 GCA_964437525.1 uncultured Myxococcales bacterium
ATAAACAAACGCATTTTCAGCTCCTTGAAAAGCTCAAGGTCAATGGAAAACGAAACCACTTCAACTTAATTTAGAATGATA
This sequence comes from uncultured Myxococcales bacterium, assembly GCA_964437525.1. Taxonomy (GTDB): domain Bacteria; phylum Myxococcota_A; class SURF-8; order SURF-8; family SURF-8; genus JAKQSH01. The sequence continues at coordinate 82 of CAYTHG010000066.1, forward strand.
TCACCCGCTTTGGATAGAAGCCAGCAGATCTTTTCCGGCAGGAATTCAAACTCGGACTCATCGTCTGTTAGCAGCAAAAGTATTACGGAGCAGGCAAGAATGCCTGCTCCAACGGAAGAGATTTGATTCAGCCTCAGATTTATTTTCCGCATTTGATGTTCATCATTCTCTACCCCCGCTCATGCTGAGTGATTTCGCGTAGCGAAATTGTATCGAAGCATTCCTAGATACACCTCCTTACAGTCGGCACTCGGAATGAGCGGAGTCAAACGCAATATCACAGGCAAACAAGAATGATAACGGCGTTTGAAGAAACAAGATCACAGACAGGCAGGACAACTTGATTATAAAACCGACTCCATATATTCTTAATTTATGAATATAGATACTTTATTTAAATCGATTTTTATAATGCTTTCCTGCTGCGTTTTCTTGACGAGTTGCGGAGTCGATACCGATAGCACAGGTGACGGCTGCCAATCCGATTCGGATTGCGATCAAAGCCGCGTCTGCGCCGATCATGTCTGCCGTTATACCTCCGACTCCGAAAACATAATCCCAGCCAGCGAAACAGCGGAAATCATCTTCGATTCTCTTAAACGCAACATGCCCAAACGCTACGAGCTTTCCTGGCCGCAACAAAGCGATTACGCCTGGGGCTTCAGCCTTTCCTACAGCGAAGGAATCTTCGACGAACAACAACTTCAACTGATGATGTCGCACCAAGACGGACTGATAGAAGATTACGATAAGCTCATGGAAAAGCTTGATTTATCGGAAGCAGAGTTTACAGGATTTGAGCCGGGCATATACAAGCCTATCCCTGAAGGCGAGCAACGAGCCCTGCGGGATCTCGATATGTTGAAGGGTTCAATATTGAGTTACGAGCTTGCAGGAGAGAAGAAAACTCTCTTAATCGAAAAATTGATAATGCTGAAAAACCGCTGGTGCCTCTTCGATCTAAGCAAGGACTAGCCGTAAACGGCTTTTCCTGTCAATCCCACAAAGCAAACGACAAAATCAGATTGCCGCCGTATACAAAATCGTCCACTTTGTATTCTTTGAATTCGGCAAAGCCTTCTACTCCAATATTGAAGGTGCGCAGCACAGGAAACTCAAAACCGGCCTTGGCACGCGGGTAATGGGCAAACTCGGCTATCTCGCTGATAGGCAATTCCACGGCATAATGACCGCGCAGAAAGAAAGTGATACCGCGATAGATCTTCCAGCCCGTGTCGAAGCCCCCAAAGATTTTGGAATAGACGGCCACGTCGCCCTTGGCGAAACGAAAGTTAAGGTTGGGCAGGAAACTCAAGGCGAAGTTTAATTTGCCGCCGGAGGATTCCAGCAATTGAACTTTAAGCGGTACTCCCAGACCGAAAGTCGGCTCGTAATCAACATCGAACTGAATTCCGGTATCGAAGTAGTGGGTGGGACAAAGAATGTATTTCATTCCCGCATAGGGATATCCGCCCCAAATCGAAAAAGCGCCCTCCCCTTGATCGAGTGTCTCACCGCTCTCAAGTGAAAAATACTCGCCCGCTCGGGCGTATGCCGCCGATGGCAATAGCAGACAGAAAATCATTGTAAGAATCAAACAGCGCATATCATTCTTCCCCGCCCGGCTCGGACGACTCTGACACTTGGTATACCTTTATCTCGAAAGCTGCCAATTCTATATCCACTTCAAGTTCACGCTCCAGATGCATCAATTGATCTTCACCTTCAAGCCCCAGGCAATACGGTGCCTTCTCTGGCTTGACTTTCAATTTTACAGACTGTGACTGATTGGAGGTGTTTATCAGGTAAGCGATAAAGGTTTTTGAATAATCTTTCGTCAAAAGCTTAACCGCATTGCCGTTCTGCTCAAGCGTCACCATGTCATCTTCATCGGGCGACAACCACAAGAGAGTGCGCTTGTGCAACTGCGATGCAAAGCTTTTTATATCCCGCCAGCCATCGTAACCGATTGAATAATCTCCCAGCTTGTAGGCCCAGAAAATCAAGCCCTTGGCTCCGGCTGCCAGCGCCGTATAGCTTGCCAGCTTGATGTCTTCCAAACTCGGAGGCGTACCCTGCTCTCCGTCACAGTTTCCGCTTTCAAGGCAGTCTATGGCCGACTGGGGCACCAGAGGAATTCTGGCCCAGACGGGAGGTGCTGCCGGGTTACTGGAAAGTTCTTCTATCTTGGAGGCTATGTAAGTGAAATCCTCACCGGACGCGGGGAATTCCAGAGTGTGAATTATCACGTCGCTTTTATCGAAGTAAGCACTGTAGTCAACTCCAGAGTGATCCGCCAGAGCCACCAGATGCCCCGAGTCGACTTTTTTTATATAATCGTAGAGTGGACCAATCCAATCGAGCTTATTCTCGAAGCTCGGATTGTCTATCATCCACATCAATAGAGCAGACGAATTGCTGCGCTCGATAATACTGTCACGCAAGCCGACCTGATTGTCGCCTTCGATTTGCTCAGGCGGCCAGATTGCTCTGACTGCCGCAAAAAGATCGACGGGATTGTGGACGCTTTCAAGGAAACTCTTTTGACTGTCAAGTTCTCCTGTAACCGAACAGCAACCGCCTTCATGAAGAACCAGATTGAAACCGTTATCCTTAGCCTCGGACAAATAAGCCTCGGGCGATTCTGACAGACCGGAGATTCCTATGGGAAACACTTGATTACCTTCGACAACAAGATTTTTGTCGCTGTCGATTACAGGCTCAAGCTGAGTCACCGGAAGCTGCGCCCCTAAAGGCACTTCCTGCACTTCCGTGATGGCACGACAAATAAGGTCGGTGCAGACACCTTCAAGACAAACAGGAGTAATGCCAGTCTCGGGGTCGGGCAAACCGCAGTCTATATCTTTTATACAGTCCTCGCATAAACCCGTTTCGGTATTGCAGATTCTTCCGCCATCGCAACCGCCCGGTTGACAAGGAATGAAAGCATCCCCATCGGTGTCTTGCTCCCACCAAGCATCGAAATCCTCATCACCATCTATTTTATCGCTGTCGCCGTCTTGAGAACCCTCATCAGCACCACAGCCCCACAAACAGTAAACAAGCAAAACGACAAGCAAAATCTTCAAGCTACGCATATCTTCAGCCTTTAAAATCTCTGATTGACTTATATTAACCTCTGGAACAACAAGACGCAAACCGGCTTATATTATTCGATAGTTTTCCTGCAGCAGGCCACCATTTTTCGATTTGCCAACCGTAAAAATCTCTGCTACCTTTTCTGCTGGCTATTCGCTTTGTTTTTATTGACATATTTATTGATTTTTACCGTTCGTCAGAAATATTGGTATAGGAGTACCTGATGCGCCCTAATAAATTTAATTTCGTTTTACTGCTTGTTGCTTTAGTTTTCGCCAGCAACAACCTGTTCGCTTTTACAAAATCAGATAAGAGAATAGAATTCGTTCCCCAAGGAACCGCCTGGATCGCCGGGCATTCAAGCATGGTTTATCCTGCAAGCGTCTCCGAACCTGCCGCTACTTTCAAAAGCAGAAACGGTTCGGATTGGAAAATCAAAAGCTACGGCCCTCTGGCTAATTTCAAAAGAGTCTGGGGCGCAGGCGTTCCAGTCGGCTCTAAAAGCATGACGGACGCCAAAACCGCAAACGCAGCCAGCATCGACTTCTGGCGATTCAATAAAGAACTCCTGCCCACAGGCATCAAAGTATCGGATCTGGAATTGCGCGCTAACGCCTATAGCGACGACATGCGCGTAGTCAGCCATACACAGACAATCCAAGGTCTTCCCGTACTCGGTACGAATCTCTTTGTGGCCATCAAAAACAATCGCATCGCCTTGGCCGGTTCTCAGTGCTTCGCCCCGCAAAACATACAAACGACAAACCTCCAAGGACTCGATGGCGCACAGAAAACAGCCTTGAGTGAACTGGCAGAGCGCGGCATAAAAGCCACTGTCGCCGATGCATTCCCGGCTATATTCCCGATGATCTTGTCCGATTCCTACAAGCTTGTAACTGTCAATGTTGTAAAAATGAGCACCAAAGGCAGCGGTAGCTGGACAGCTTACATCCACGCAGTAAAAGGCACTCTGCTTGCCCTGCGCGACGAACGGCTTTTTCTTTCTGCCAAACTACGCATCAAACACCATGACCGCAATCCCGCCGGAATCAGCGGCTCCAGCAAGGCATCCTTTGTAGAGGTAAAAACCGACATGCAGACCGTCAATGCCGACGTGGGCGGCCAATTCACTGCTCCTGCATCCAACGCTTCCATCGATGTGAGTCTGAAAGGCAAATACACAAGCATCGACAACCTGTCCGGCGACGATAGCCTCAAACACATAGACGGCATTGTCGAAGGAAACTCCTACACTTGGGAAGAAAGCAGCGAGACCGGCCTTGCACAGCTCGACGCCTATGCCTTCATAGAAAATGTACGCCAGTACCTGCGCTCGTTTACCGACGACCTCGACTGGCTTGAAGCCGGAATCGTCGCCCATGTCAACGAAAACGATGTCTGCAACGCATACTTCGATCCGCAAACCAACGCGATGACTTTCTTTAAATCCGGACCATATCCCAACGGGGGTACCTGCAACAACACGGCCATGTTGGCCGATGTGGTCTACCACGAGTTCGGACACGGCTACCATTTCAACAGTTCCATAAACCTGGGCTCCGGCCTGTTTGACGAATCGGTCAGCGAAGGCTTTGCCGATTTTACCGCAGCCTGTATTACCAACGACCATCACATGGCACCATATTTCTTTACCGAAGGCGGCTTCCTGCGCGACCTGGAACCAGATGCAATCTGGCCCGACGATGTAGCAGAAGATCCGCACGTGACCGGATTGATTACCGGCAGCACCTTGTGGGACCTGCGCAAGGCTTTACGCGAGACTTTAGGCAACGATGCCGGAGACGCCGCAGTACAGAAGATCCACCGTGGCATGGTCCGCACAGCCGGAGACACGGCGACTATATATGAGTCGGCGCTTTTAGCCGACGACGACAACGGCAACATCAGCGACGGCACGCCGCATTTCTGCACCATCTACACGGTCTTCGGGCAGCACGGTCTGACAGAAGATTTCCAGGGCATTCTGGGCATAAAACACGAGCCGATAACCAACTATGCCAATCCCGGCCACGACATACCCGTCGCCGCCGAAATCGTATTTCCGCAAAACGAGTGCAGCCAAAGCTCCGTCGGCGATGTCAAGCTTATATACAGCTCAAACGGCGGCGACAGTTGGGAAACCCTTAGCATGTCAAGCCTTGACGAAACGCATTTTGCCACCGACATCCCAAGCGTTGAATACGGAACCTCCATCCGGTATCGTATCGAAGCCGAAGAAGTAACCACCGGCAAGATAGTCACCAAACCCGACAATCCCGCCGAGCCTTTCTACTACCTGTATGTCGGCGGCTTGCAGGAGATCGTGCATGACGACTTCGAGAGTATGGCTATCGGCTGGACCCACGAACTGGTGGAAGGCCCGCAGGAGCAGGATGGCGCCGACGACTGGCAGTTGGGCACTCCCATGAGCAAAGGCGGCGATCCATCCGGTGCATTCTCCGGCACCAAGGCCTGGGGCAACGACTTGGGCGAGATGGAAAACTGGGACGGCTTGTACCAGAACGAGCGCATAAACATGCTGCGCAGCTCCCATTACGACCTGAGCGACTACGACAACGTCAGGTTGCAGTTCCGCCGCTGGCTGACAGTCGAGGACGCCGCTTACGATAAAGCGCGCCTGTACGTCAACGACGAGCTGGTCTGGAGCAACTCCCAAAGCACCGCTGGCGACGTTCACCATAAGGACAAAGAGTGGATACTGTTCGACATCGACATCAGTGAATACGCAGCCGGACAGGCAAGCGTTCAGATTCGCTGGCAGATCGAAAGCGATCAGGGAATGCAGTTCGGCGGCTGGAACATCGACGACTTCTCCCTGATGGAGATGACAGACGATGTGATTATCGATGGCGATGACGACCCCGATGGCGACGACGTGATTGACGGCGACGAAATCGACGGTGATGCAATCGTAGACGGTGACGACACGGTTGACGGCGATATGCCGACAGACGGGGACGACAGCGTTGAAGACGGAGATGAGAGCGACAAAGAAGACGGCGACATGCTTGTCATTCCTCCCGATGGCGAGGGCGAAGGCGAGGGCGAAGGAGAAAACGAAGACGACGATGACGGCGAGCAGGAAATCTGGTCGGAAAACAGCGGCGGCTGCAACAGCACGCCCTTCTCTGGCGGCCTGTTCATGCTGCTGGCACTTGCAGCCCTTGGCTTGCGACGCTCAAGATTCAAGGCCACAAAATAGCAGGCATACATTACGTGATAACAAACAGCCCGGTCCAAAAGGACCGGGCTGTTTGCGTTTAATTCTATTATCCAACTACGTTCCCAATACGTCCCTGATGTAATTGTCGATCTGCTCCAGCTCGTCTTCGGGAGGTATGGCTCCGGATAACATCGAAAGCTGCGATTCTCCGTAGGAATATTTTTTGACTGGTTGAGAAGGCTCGGCTCCCAAAAACAAAACAAGCTCATCCTTGTCTTTGCCAAACGAAATCGCCAGACCATCCGGGTATGGCTGGAAAATACGCATGAAGGCCAAGCCGGAACCGTTGCTGGGCGACTTGATCCAACCTCCGAAGAGTGCCATAAGATCCTTGAGCACATCTGCAAGATCGGAGTTGTCGATATCGCCTTCAAGGCGTTTACTCCACCACACAAGCGAGTCTCGACCTCTCAGATTGGCGGGACAATCGATGACAGGACTTTTGCTGATGGTTTTCTTCTCCTCTTCAACTACCGGAGGCGCATCCCTTTCAGCCTGAGGCTCGGGACTGGTTTCCATTACACTTGCCGGTTTTTCCTCCTGCACTGTCGCAACTGCTGCCCTGCTCTGGTCAATGCGCTCAGCGTCCGACGAATCGAAGTTGACCGGTCGTCGCGTAATAGCCATCTGCGTCTTGGTGCCTTCGGCGTGACTAATCTCACCCAAATCCGCCCGAACAGTATCCCTGCGAGGCTCTGCCGGAGGATTGTTTTCGGCACACCAGTTACACTCCCAGCAGTTTTTCAGGCAGTGCGTGATTTTGTCTATGGCATCCGGGTGCTCACGATAACCTATGGTAGGATGCACATCGTCTTTCATCTCAAGATAATTGCGCAGTGTACGAATATTGGCATCGGTGCGCTCGCGGCGGTCGATGATTTTTATGGTATCGATCAAGCCGGCATAGCGCGGCAGAGAGAATGGCAGGATTTCTTTTTTGACCCAGTGCCAGACAGGTAAATTGTGACGCAGATGCAGGCAAGGCAACGAAGCGTCAAGTGTTTCGGGTTCATCGCGCCAATTTTTATTTTGATTGCCTAAAATAGCGATGTGGCGAGTCTGCAAAGGACATTCGGGAATGCAGCTATCATAGGCCACAACCTTGATGGCCATTCCCAGTTTTCTGATAGTCGCAATGCGTTGTAAGTCTTTGTTGACTTCATATCCCAGTACAAGAAAACTGGCTCCGGCCCATTGCTTCCAGATGAGAGCGGTGGCCTGACTGTGGACATTCGCCGCCACAGACGGCCCTAACTCCAATTGCGGGAACTGATTATGCAGAACTTCGCCCCAGTAAATATCCGGCACGGTAAGACGCACCAGTCCTGCTTCGGCTACGGCGGCGATATGCCTGAAGAGCGGCGGACGGTCTACATTAATGGCATTGCTCATGTTCATGATGATGTTGATGTATATACCGTGGCGAGCGAGCTTCTCCGCCATTTCGCAGAGTATATCCAGATATTTGTCAGCATCCAAGTCATTGTCCCAAACACGCAGACTAGGGAAGATGCTCGGATGCAGAGGAGCGAAGAATTCCCCTATGTATGGGAAATACGCCTCGACTTTCTCGACGATATCGGGATCGTGGTTGTAGGGGAAGGCGATCTTGAATCCACAATCAAGAAAAGCCTGGAATTTCTTTACGTCTTCTGGAGGTAAGGACTTCATATAGCCTCGCTTAATGTACGTTTCCTTCACTGCTGCCACCCTTTTCCGGGTACGGCTCATCCAGTTTATAACGACTGAGAGGAATTTCCCCGAATTTCTTTTCGTAGGTCTGCACCTGTTTCTGCAGAAGCATCATCATGCGTTTTACATGAACAGGGCTCAAAATTACCCGCGAGCGCAATTTTGCCTTACGGCTTTGCGGAGGTGCATATACAAAATCCAAAGCGAAATCCGTCTCGGATGCGTTAATGATGACAAAATTGGAATACTTGCCCATGGCGGTTTCTTCATCAGCCTGTATTTCGAACTTCAGACCTTTTTTATTTTTAGGCTCTTCCATCATTTCTTCCTTTTCAGCTTCAATTTCAGGAACAATATTCAATGATATATTAAAATTCAGGCAGTGCAAGATCTATTGAATCTTTAGACCCGAGCAAATGGGCTGTCACGGGGGCGCCCTGCAAGGGGATTGTCAGGACAAATACCCTTTTTACCGTGGCACCTCAGCGTAGGGGCGCGATTCATCGCGCCCTTGCCCGGATCATCGCCATCACCAGGGGCATCATCGGGGACACCATCGGACTTGTTTTCGGGCGCAATAAATTACGCCCCTACGCTATATTGTTTCTTGCATCATGAAGTAAGGAAAATTGTCGGCTAATTCTTTAGCCGACCTGTGGGGGATGTTTTCAAAAGTGTGCAGGATTCTGAAAAATGGTTCACCTCAAGCTTTGACGCAGTGGGCCTCCGAACGGCACTCGCTTTGCACTTCGGGCCTGCGGCCCTTCAGCAAATCTCGCGCCGTTCTCCACCCACCCACCCACGGCCCACGGCTCGGGTGGCTCTTTTTTTAAAACTTCTTCAATATCTCTTCCAAAAACAGCGAAAAACGCAAGTTCTCAATAAATCCGGGTAAATTCATGAGCCGTCATTCTGAACGAAGTGAAGAATCTTGTATCTTCATCAACTTGGAGATCCTTCGCTATGCTCAGGATGACAAGCTATCTGGACTTATCGAAAACCACCTGAAAAACATGCTAAGACCTTGGATTGATTCATATTATCAAGATTCTGTTCGAAGAATGAGTGCTTGTACCCCGTATTTGTTTTTTTAGGCATGATCGGCTTGATTTTTCATGCTTTGCGTATATGATAACGCCTCTATTTGTGTATTCGGACTAAAGAGGTGGACTATGCCTGGATGGTTGAATTGGGTGCTTCTGGTTCTTGGTGTGGTACTCGGACTGCTTGCCGGTGTACTGGCCGCCAAGGTATCGCCGGTACTGTTCTGGGTGCTGTGGATACCGGGCTTGGTGTGCGTGGGGATATTTATCTGGAACTCGCGCAATGAAAGCACAGCCGTAGAAAAAACAGAGTAAATACGGGAATCAAGCAAAGCGGGAAGACCCTAAAACAAAAAAGCTTAAGGAATCGTCACAACAATGTGCCCCGAGCATGATGACAAACGCGCCGACAACGATCATTTGGAACTGACACCGGAGGAGTTGGAACGTCGAAAAGAGTCCAGACGTTCATCCGGTGTTGAGGATCAAAACTACGAAAGGCGTTTAAGACTTGACCGCCGCAAGGATTCCGATGAACCCTTGGCGGCTGCCAAGGCATCCCTGCTTTACCGTTTTCTGGCACGCCTGATAGACACCCTGTTTTTTGCGCTTTTGTGTTCCATATTCTATCCGGTGGGTATACTGGCTGGCTTTATATACATACTCATCGCAGACGGTTTTATGGAAGGCCGCTCCATAGGCAAGCGCATCATCGGTTTGAGGGTTGTGCTTGTAAACGGTCGGGACATCGCATCTTTTAAAGAATCTATTCTCAGAAACATTTCAGTAGCGCTGGTTCTTTTGTTCGCTGTAATTCCAATCATCGGCTGGCTGCTCCTGATTACACTGGGAATCCTGGTAATAGCTTTCGAACTCTACCTGGCGGCGACGGATGCAGGCGGGCAGCGAGCCGGAGACATATTGGCCGGAACCGTTGTGATCCAGCCTTCCAAATCCCCGGTCAAGATAGAGTTCGAGGATAAAAGCCTTAAAATCGCGCAGGCCACAGCAGCCAGCGAAGACGAGCAAAACGAAGACAATTCTGACACCGAAGACATCCAAAGCAAAGACAAACAGGTGTAGGTACAACGGCAATGAAGATCAAGCGCCTTGACATCACTGGATTCAAATCCTTTGTAGACAGCACAACACTGGTATTCGAAAGACCTATCGTTGGTGTCGTCGGTCCCAACGGTTGCGGCAAATCGAATATCGTCGATGCCATCCGCTGGATTATGGGCGAACAGAACATCAAAAACCTGCGCGGCCAGAATAGAGAAGATCTTATCTTCGCAGGCTCCGACTCCCGCTCGGCAGTCGGCATGTGCGAAGTCACCATGACCATAGACAACGGCGGACAGCCGGTATTCGAGAGAGAAGGCAAAAGCTTCACCGAAGTTTCGGTGACACGCAAGCTGTTCAGAAACGGCGACAGTGAATTCTACATGAATAAAATGCCCTGCCGCCTGAAGGACATCACCGACCTGTTTTTGGGAACCGGTGCCGGTGCGCGGGCTTATTCCACAGTCGAGCAGGGGCAGGTAGACTCCATCATCTCGGGAAAACCCGAAGAACGCCGCTTGATAATAGAAGAAGCGGCGGGCATTACTCGCTATCATTCGCGCAAACGCGAAGCCGAACGCAAGATGGCCTCGACACGTCAGAACCTCTTGCGCGTCGGCGACATAATCAGCGAAGTCAAGCGCCAACTGAATTCACTTCATCGTCAGGCCAAAAAGGCCGAGCGCTTCAAAAAGCTGAAAAACGAATTCAAAGAAATCGATCTGGCCTTCCAGTCTCACGCCTGGCAGGACGGACTTGAAACCATAGACAGCATCAAAAAGCAGTTGGAAGATTGGAGCCAGAAAGAAGAGGCTGCTTCCAACAAGCTGCAAATGCTGGAAAACAAAGAACAGGCCATCGGACTGCGCGTTCAGGAAAAAGAAGAAGCGCTGACCGAGCGCAGGCAGGAACTTGCCAACCTCGACCAGTCCATCCGCCTTGACGAACGCAACCTCGAAGTATACAGCCACGAAATCGAGAGATTGGACGAAACAAGGCTTGAGAAAATCGAAGAAGGCTCGGAAGTCAGCCGTTCCATAGACGGTCAGCAGGAGTTGATAAAACGCTTCGACACTCAGCAGAGCGAGTTGGCGGAAGCTTCTAACAACATGGGCGAAAAAGTCGCCAAAGCCGAAGAACACAACCGCTTCATGTACATCCAGTTCGAAGGCAAGCAATCGGAAGTCTCGTCCTTGAAGGAAGACATCCTGCTTTCGCGCGCCAGAGTCAAACAGATAGAAGACCTTTTGGGGCTTTTGCAAAGACGCATAGAAAACAACGAACGCGACACACGCAGCAACCGCTCGGAACGCAAAACACGCGAAGAGCAGTTCGATGTATTGACGGAAGAGCGCGCCAAGTTCGAGGACGCCTTGGGCGGCCTGCGCCAGATGAAGCTGAAACTGGACACCCAGCGCACCGAGGTTTCCGAGGCATTGGAGACCAAGCGCAACATGTTCATGGACTTGGAAGAAAACCTCTCCCGAGCCCGCACACAGCGCATGGAAATTCAATCCAGACTGGCATCGCTGAAAGAACTCGACAGCTCCATGGAAGGCTTTTCCGAAGGGCTAAAAGCCTTGGCCGATCCTGAAAAAGGGCCGTTTTCCGAAGGCGAGTTGCTGGGCGTTTTATCGCAATTGATCGAAGTCGATGGTGAGTGGGAACGCGCTTTGGCCGCAGTATTGGGCGACCACCTTGAATGGGTAATTGCCAAAGATAAAGACTCGGCGGCAATCGGTCTTGAGTTCCTGCGCAAAAGCGCCAAAGGCCGCACGGGCTTTTTGGCACCGGAACAACTGTCGGACGGCACATCCGATGCCGGCGATTCGCTGAACCCTCTCCATAAATACGTAAAAGTTCCCGAGCAAACGCAGGCAATCGTAGAAAGCTTGCTGACAGGCGTGTTTGTCGCTGATTCTTTAGAGGCAGCCGAGAAGCTTTGGAACGACAACGGTAGAAAATATACTTTCGTAACCCGCGACGGCGAGATGCTGGACCGCAGCGGCGCCGTTGTCGGCGGTTCGGGCGAAATGCGCAGCGAACTACCCTTGCGCCGCAAACGCGAAATGCGCGAGCTTGACAAAAAGCTCATCGAAGCCACAGGGCTTGTCGAGAAGCTGGCCTTCGAGCGCCAGGAGCGCCTTGATGAAATCCGCATGCTCGAAGAGCGCATGGAAATCACACGCACCAACACACACAAGCGCGAAATCGAGATCATCGAGCAGGAACGCGAACTGCATCGTATCGGCATGGATCAGATCCGCGAAAAAGAACGCCTGGCCGCCTTGGATGAAGAGTTGAAACGCCTGCAAGAAGACATGGGCAAGCTGCTAGAAGAAAAACGCGGGCTGGAAAAAGAAACCCGCGAGTTGGCAGAGAAAAGCCAGATCAAGCAAAAGAACCTGCTGTCAATGCAGGAAAACTTGCAGGAATATGCCCACAAGCGCGACATGGCCAACCAGGAGATGACAGACATCAAGGTCGAGGCGGCACAGCTTGCCGAACAACGCAGCCACCTTAAAAACAACCTTGAACAGGCCAGAAACAGACTGGAAGAACTCGAACGCCGCCGCGAGCGCGTGCGCTTCGAGCAGGAACGCGCTTTGCGCCGCAAGTCGGAATTGAAAGAAGACATCATCCGCACCAAGCAGGAACTTGAAGTCCGCTTGGATATGCGTCAGAAATTACAGGAACGACTGGAGATAGAGCGGCGCGAACTGGACGAAGAAATGAGGATGGTCCATAACCGTCAGGGAGAAATCAAGCAGACCCGCCGCGAGCTTGAGACGCTGCGAAAAGACATCTCGCAATTAAACGTGCGCGAGGCGGAACTCGATGCGAAGCTCAAACACACCAAGGAAAGCATCTACGAAAAATACGGCATCACCATAGACACCGAGTTCGGCGAGTACCTGCGTGAAGAGACTCCCGGTGATGACGAACGCGGCTACATGCAGCAGATCAACAACAAGCTCGAAAACATGGGCGAAGTCAACCTGAGCGCAATTCAGGAATACGACAGGCTTTCCGAGCGCCACGAATTTTTACTGACTCAGCAGGAAGACCTTGTAAAGTCCATGGACGACCTCAATAAGGCCATCCGTAAAATCAACAAGGTCTTGAAAATACGTTTCCACGACACCTTCGATGTCATCAATAAAAAGTTTGGCCTTTTGTTCCACGAGATGTTCGGCGGAGGACAGGCCAGACTGGAATTGACCGACCCCGACAACCTGCTGGAATCCGGCGTGGAAATCATCGTTCAACCTCCGGGCAAAAAGCTCCAGAACGCCAACCTGCTGTCAGGTGGAGAAAAGGCGCTGTCGGCTATCAGCCTGCTGTTTGCCATTTTCCTCTACAAACCGACGCCCTTGTGCCTGCTGGACGAGGTGGATGCCCCCCTGGACGACGCCAACGTCGGGCGCTTCTCCGAAACCCTGAAGCGCATATCGAAGCACAGCCAATTCATCCTGATTACACACAACAAGAAAACGATGGAAGTAATGGACGCACTATACGGCGTCACGATGGAAGAACCGGGAGTATCGAAGTTGGTCTCGGTCAACCTGTCCTGAAAGGCTTTTGTAAATGGATTTCTCTAATTTCGATTTAGAACAACTGCTGGAGATAT
>CAYTHG010000067.1:0-13731 GCA_964437525.1 uncultured Myxococcales bacterium
AGCCTTTGCCGCTTGAGGGGCTTTCTGATAGTGTAAGTTGTTGGACTTATTTGTAAAATGTTCGTCGCCAAATAGAGAGAGTCTTGAGGAGAATGGCTTCCAGTAGATTCAATTTTTTGATCTTGCTATTTTTGTGGCTTCTGCCGCTACTGGCCGTGATGTATTCCTGTAACGATTCGGGAAACGTGCTTGTTACCCGCCCTGATGATTCAACTTCAGAAGAACAGCCGGAACAACTGATGCTGGAACCCTCAAGTGTCCTGCAGTCCGGCTATGTCAGAATCAGAGTTTCAGGCTTTAATTTCGAAGCCAGCGCAGACGAGATAATCATAAAAGTCGGCTCGGCCAAATGCATCGATCTTAAAGATGAAGACGATGGCGCTATTAGCTGTATCGTCAGGGGATCGGAGACACCGGGCAAAGTCGATGTGCTGGTTGGTCAGGACGGGAGCATGCAGCGCCTCAAAGACGGCTTAGAGTACCTGCCGGCCAGAGACAGGATGCTGACTCCTCTGGTGGTTCTTGGAGGTGGTTTTGCAGCCGGGATGCAGGGCGCGGCTCTGTCGGCACATACACAGACGCATTCTTTCGCTTCACTGCTTGCAAGCTCCATGGGATCGTATTTCCCGCTGGCGCTGGTGGACAGCAGAGGCTTTCCGGGCACTTCCGGCTACGATGACGTGGACACCGATAACGGAATTTTAGATGAGGACTGGTTCGGAGAATATATAAAACATTTTTTAGACGATCTTTCGGCGCTGGATGCTTTCAAGCTCGATCCGCAGGATCACTCGTATAATCTGGCTGTACCCTTTGCTGGGCGCAGTGATTACTACATCAACGGCCTCAATCCATCAATGACAGCACTGCGTCTGGCGCATCTTTTGAATCTCGATGATCTGTTGGTCGATGGCAAAACGCTGTTTGCCGAAATTGCCGAGATTCAGCCGGAACTGGTTGTCGCCGGACCTGAGTTTTTTTCTTATTCGTCCATGATTAAAGTTGATGGCTCAAGCGCTCCCGGTCTGGAAGACTGGGAAATGGGTGTTGCCATAGATCGTTTTATAGAAGATTTCCTGAAACTCGATCCCTTGCCCTATTTCTTTGTGGTCAACTCCCCGCCGCCGAATGTATTCCCGCAACGGGAATACTCGGAGTTTTTAAGATACGAGACCATCTGGATCAACAATGCAATTCACGCCCGATTGATGAACGCCAATGCCAGGCTCGTAGAACGCGGTATCGGCAAGCGCTTCTTCGTTGTGGACTTCTATGATCTGCTTTATCGCTGGAGCCAGTCAGCAGACAGCCTTGATATTGCAGGACAGGAGTATCGCGTAGCTTTGGGCAATAACGGCGAAGCCGACCTGATTGTAAAAGATGCAAGTGAAAAGTGGCAGTTGATAGGACTTGATGCCCTGGAGGGATTTTTCTCAATAGATGGCTACCACCTGACCGATACCGGTTCGGCTATGCTCGCCAATCTGGTGATAGAATCCATAAATGAGGCCATCGGCCCAGATGGAAGTCAAAGCATATTGGCTATACCGGTGCCGCCCGTTGATCTGGCGTCTGTATTGAAAGACGATCCCTTCTCGCCTCAGTCGCGCGACGAGTACAATATGGCTAAAAATGATGGCATTATTTTTTTCCCGAATTATGAAGATCAACTCAGGATGCCGCCCTTGAAGTCCGCACACCAGTGCGCCATGGACTGGATGGGGGAGAGACCATCTAGCGAGTTGTGTCCCAAGGAAGTGCGTATCCTGACCGACAATCCCTACAACGCGGAATTGGCCCAGTATTTTGAAATAGAGGTCTTCGTCTCTTTCCCGGAAGAGGTGCAAGCCGGATATCCCGTCGTCGCCAAGGCCATAAACGGCGGAATCTTATTAAACGACAGTGCCGAGACAGATGAAGAAGGCTACGCGACTTTCGCTTACGTTGCGCCGCAACGGGGCGAAAGCGCCAGAGTGATATTTTATTGCGGAAACGAAAAGAAAATATTCAATGTGCAATTGACAGAGCCTGGAGAAGAAGTGAATGAATAAATATCGTTTGATTGCTGTCCTGCTATTTACTTTATTTCTAGCAGTTCCGTCAGGTCAGGCGCAGGAAATAGCGCCGGAACCGGACAAATACTCATTGGGAGACGATGCCGCCATAGACGAACTGCTTGACGCCCCGGCTGATGAATATATCGCAGTTGAAAATAGCGCGGAGGAAAAGCCTGTCGCTGCCGAACCCGTAAAGGCTGAACAGGCCGAGCCGCTGGCACAAGATGAAAGCGCCGAGGACGTAAACCAAGACGAAGAAAAGCGCTTCAAAATCGAAAGCGGTCGCGACACCGAAAACACGCCCGATGGCTTTTACTTCGGCAGTTACGGCCGCGTGCCTGTCACAGGTGACTTAGACGGCCATCCCGGCTATTCTTCCAACGTTGTCCATCACGGAGCACGTATCATGGAAGGCCCGTATGCCGAACTGGATTTCGGATACAAGCTCTCTCATCCCGACAATCACTTCAACGTCAAGATATTGAGCACACTTGCGCTTTTTGAAGGGCTCTTCCATTACACGGGCGTAGACGATCAAAAAATCGGTTTGCGCAATCTGTACGCGGAAGTCTCAGGCTTCCTGCCCTATGTCTCCTTGTGGATGGGCTCGCGTATGTGGCGCGGCGATGACATTTATCTGCTGGACTACTGGCCGCTGGATAACCTCAACACCTACGGCGGCGGGCTCTCGGTGGACTGGCAGGGTTTGCAGCTGCGCTTTCATATGGGCGTCAACAGGCTCATGGACGATTATCAGTACCAGGAAATCAAGGTTCCCGGACGCGCAATGTGGGCGGAGACCATTACAGGACTTGACCGCCAGCGCCTGATAAGTTCACTAAAAGCCACATACCATCTCTTCAATTTAAAAGATGACTTCTCCATGAAGTTCTCGGCCTACGGCGAATTCCACCACCTGCCATCGGGCGGCCTGACACTTGAAGACCAGACCACGCAAGATCTTCCCAGCGACAAAGGCTTTTTAGCGGGTGCTCAGATAGGTATGTGGGGCTTCGGTAAAAGCAGTCATCTGAATTTGTTTTTCAAATACGCCGCCGGGCTGGCCGCCTACGGCGAATGGTCTTCCCCCTGGGGACTGGCCGACGATTACTCCACCGATGGCGCGTATGAATTTGTAAGCGGCGCCAGCTTTAATTGGGAAAGCCATTGGGTCGGCGTGACAGCCGGCGGTTACCTGCGGCGCTTCAGCGATGCCGACGACAACAAGTACGACATGGACGACTTCTGGGAAGGTATCTTCACCGTGCGCCCGTCCATCTACGTCTGGGATCATTTCCAGCAGGCCTTCGAGCTTTCCTATCAACAGCGCAAACCCGACGGCATACAGCCCCTGACAGACAAAGTCGAAAGCCCGTATGTCGTGCAGTTCTCGGTGATAGAGATTCTGTCCTGGGACCGCTCGTCTTTTGAGCGCCCGCACTTCAGGCTGTTCTATACCATGAGTTACCTAAACGATCACGCTTTGAACCTCTACCCCGTCGGAGACCGGCGCAGCGACAAGAATATCCAGCATTTTCTGGGCGCGGGAGTCGAGTGGTGGTTCAACAGTTCATATAAATAAAGGGGAGTGAAAAGATGCACAAGATGAAAATACAGATAAAAATATTCGCTGCCCTGGCCCTGCTGTTCTCATTCGCCTGCACAGATACCGGACCCATAGGCGACGACTGGAAAATCACCTCCAACGTGGAGGACTGGCGCGATGAGATCATTTACCAGCTTATGGTGGACCGCTTTGCAAACGGCGATGTGTCCAACGACTACAACGTGCACGTCTCCTCTCCCGGCGATTACCACGGCGGCGACTGGCAAGGCGTAATCGAAAAACTGGATTATCTTGAAGAGCTGGGCGTGACCGCCTTGTGGATCAGCCCGGTTGTAAAGAACGTCGAAGAAGACGCCGGGTTCGCAAGCTACCACGGTTACTGGACGCAGGACTTCACCTCCGTCAATCCGCACTTCGGTGATCTGGCCAAACTGCGCGAGATGGTCAATGCCTGTCACGAGCGCGGCATCAAGGTCATACTCGATATCGTCGCCAACCACATCGGCCAGCTTTTTTATTATGACATAAACGGTAACGGTAGTCCCGACGATACACTGTACGGCTCCGGCACGCGCGGTCCTTTGAGTCGCACCAGCGAATGGGACCCGGACTTTGACGAACGCGGCATACAGGGCACCAACTCCGGCGGCGAGTACGGCCCGTCCCCGATAGAATTTATTTACATGCCCGAGATCAATCGCACAGCGCCCATGCCAGCCGAGTTTCAGAATGAAGACTGGTACAACCGTAAAGGCCGCGTGACGGTCTGGGGCCGCGAAGTGGACGCCTGCCAGCAGGCCGGACACTGGGACAGCGATGACTGCGCCGATGGCTCATGGTGGTATGACTGCCAGCCCTGCCGCGAATACGTGCGTTTGCAGGAAATCAAAGGCGATTTCCCCGGCGGTCTGAAAGACCTTAACACCGCGTTGCCCGAGGTTCAGGAAGCCTTGACCGAAGCATTCAAGTACTGGATAGAAGCCGCCGACCTCGACGGTTTCAGAATCGACACGGTCAAACACGTCGAACACGAATTCTGGCAATATTTCTGCGCCGAAGTGCGTACCTTCGCCAAGTCCATAGGCAAAGAAAACTTCTTCATGTTCGGTGAAGCCTTCGACGGCATAGACGAACTGATCGGCTCCTTCACCTTTGATGGCGAGATGGACTCGGTCTTTTATTTCTCGCAGAAGTTCCAGGTCATGGACGGTGTTTTCAAGTACAACGCCCCGACCAAGAACATCGAGAGCATAATGGAAGCCCGCAAGATCAATTACTCCGATACGCCCAACGAGAACGGCCCTGTCGATGCCGACGGCAAAGGACTTGCGCCGCAACAGCTTCTGGTAAACTTCATCGACAACCACGATGTGGCGCGCTTCATGTACGAAAACGACGACATCTCCAGTCTGCACGCCGCGCTGTTCTTCATGTTCACCACCGACGGAATGCCCTGCCTGTACTATGGCACCGAGCAAGAATTTTTCGGCGGCAACGACCCGGCCAACCGCGAGGATTTGTGGACAAGCGAATTCGCCACCGACGGCGTGACCTTCCGCCATATCGCGGAGTTGGCTGCCATGAGAAAAGAAGTCGCAGCCCTGCGGCGCGGAGACCTGAGTATACTGTGGAGCAGCGAGCGCACGGGAGACGAGCAGGACGCCGGAATATTCGCCTTCATGCGCGAGTACAAGGGCGAGAAAGCGCTGGTGGTCATAAACGCAAATCCCGCCAAAGCATCCGAGACGGCCTTTGACGGTGCGGTCATGCAAAGTGGCCTGCCTGCCGGGACGGTCTTGAAAAACGTCTGGAACGACGAGGATAATAACGACACATTTACCGTTGCAAACGATGGCACGCTGACTGTCAGTGTACCTGCGCGCGGCGGCAAGGTGCTGCTTGTAAAGTAGAGGAAATATAATGGCAGAAGTAAGTCTGCGTTTTGTTGAAAAGGTATATGACCGCAAGGTGCGAGTGCTTGCGGGTATTACGATGGACGTTGCCGATGGCGAGTTTCTGGCGCTGGTCGGGCCTTCCGGCTGCGGTAAATCGACGCTCTTGCGCTGTATTGCCGGGCTTGAAGAAATCACCTCCGGCGATCTGCACATAGATAACAAGCGCGTCAACGACATGCCGCCCAAGGACCGCGACATCGCCATGGTCTTTCAGTCTTACGCACTCTATCCGCACATGACGGTCCGCGACAACGTGGCCTTCTCGCTGGCGGTGCGCAAGGTCAAAAAAGACGAGATAAACCGCCGCGTGGAAGTGGCCGCCGAACAGTTGGGTTTGACACCCTTGCTCGACAGGTTTCCCAAGCAGTTGTCCGGCGGACAGCGACAGCGCGTGGCCATGGGACGCGCCATTGTCAGACACCCCAAGGTCTTTTTGTTCGACGAGCCGCTCTCGAACCTGGACGCCTCATTGCGCGTACAGATGCGCGTTGAGTTGAAAAAACTGCACCAGCGTTTGAAGACCACCATGATCTACGTCACCCACGACCAGATCGAGGCCATGACGCTGGCCGACCGCATAGCGGTTCTAAACGGTGGGCTGTTGCAGCAGGTTGGCACTCCGGCAGAGCTTTATGAAACGCCGTCCAACCGCTTTGTGGCCGGGTTCATCGGCTCGCCTTCAATGAACTTTGCCGAGGCCGTTATCAGACGCGACAAGCAGATAACGGCTGTTGGTCCGGGCTTCGAGCTTGTACTGCCGCAGGATTACGGCAAGATGATCGATCTGCCCGAGCAGGTCGAAGTAGGCGTGCGCCCGCACCATTTCTACTTGAACGGCGAGGGCGAAGGCAAGGTCACGGCGCGTATAGAGGTACTCGAACCAATAGGCTGGGACACGCACATTCACGCCATGATGGGGGATGTTCATATCACGGCGCAGGTTCCGTCCGAGGAGGCGCGGCAACTGAAGGTCGGGCAGGAGGTTTCTTTCTCCATCAACAAAAAAGACCTGCATGTTTTCCACGCCACATCCGGTTATGCCATCAGGCCCGGACAGCCGGTGAGGGGCGAGTGATGCGCAGGGCTAGGATTTACGGGCTGCTTATTGCAGCTTTGATATGTACGATGCTTCTGGCGCTGGATGCATCGGCGGCAACCATCACGCTCTGGCACAGCTACCGGGGCGACGAACGCGCGGCGCTTGAAGGCGCTATCTTGCAATACAACGAAAGTCATCCGTCCTCATCCATGAAAGTTTTGGCCGTACCTTACGAGGCTTACGCCAACAAGCTGACCTCGGCCATTCCGCGCGGACACGGACCGGACATTTTCATCTTCGCCCACGAACGCCTGGGCGACTGGTCCAAAGCTTCTCTTTTAGAAGAAATGGTTCCAAGCCGCAGGGATGCGGACCTTTTTTACAAAAGCTCTTTGGACGCCCTGCGCTACGACGGCAAAATCTGGGGACTGCCTCTGGCGCTCAAGTCTACGGCGCTTTATTACAACCCCAAGTTGGTGCCGGTACCGCCCAAAACCACCGACGAGATGCTGGCCATAATGCGCAAGCTGACCGACCAGAAAGAGGGTCGTTTCGGCTTGGCATATGAGGCCGGAAGTTTTTATTTTCATGCCGCCTGGATGTTCGGATTCGGCGGGGCGATCTTCGACGAGAACGGTCAGCCCTCTCTAAATTCGGATGCAAACGTGCGCTCGCTCGAATTCGTTGACCGCATGATGAAAGACGGCCTGTTGCCCGAAGAACCCAACTCGGCCTTGATAGCCCAGCTCTTCAACGAAGGCCGGGCCGGGATGGTCATCAACGGCCCGTGGTTCGCAGGCGAGATCGAAAAAGATCTTGAATACGACGTTGCGCCTCTGCCCGTGGTATCCGAAACCGGACTGGCGGCTTCGCCGTTTTTGACGGTCGAGGCGATCTTTCTTTCTGCGCATTCAAAACACAAAATAGAAGCGCTTGCGGCCATGCGGTATCTGGCAATCGATGCCGCTGGAATACGCGCCACAAAAGGGCGTCAGGCCGTTGCGCTCAAGTCTCCGCAGCTTCAGCCCGGACAACAGATAGACTCCCTTGCCGCCAGCTTCCTCAAGCAGGCACCGGCAACGACACCCATGCCCAACAACCCCTTGATGCGCGCCGTCTGGGAACCTGCGGCTCAGTCATTGCGGAAAGTCCTGCGGGGCGCTGCCGAGCCGC
This sequence comes from uncultured Myxococcales bacterium, assembly GCA_964437525.1. GTDB lineage: Bacteria > Myxococcota_A > SURF-8 > SURF-8 > SURF-8 > JAKQSH01. The sequence continues at coordinate 7,792 of CAYTHG010000067.1, forward strand.
GCGAAGGTTTGAACAAAGCCCAAACGCAGTTGCGCGTCATGACTCGTCCGGCTCCCGATGCCAAAGATCCGACCATCTATATTGTTTTGCTGGTGCTTGTCATACTGGGGGTTCTGGCTTACTGGCTTTACTGGATGTACACCAACGAAGGCTGGCGCGACATGCGCAAAGCGGGCGCGGCTTATACATATCTTGCCCCGGCTGCACTTTCCATGGTGCTGCTGCTATTCGTGCCCTTCATCGTCGGCACGGCGGTTTCATTCTTTGCGCACAGGCAGGGCGAATTCACATTTGTCGGTCTCTCCAATTTCGTAAACATTCTTTCCTCCGCCGATTACCCGGCCAGCGATCCGCTTTCTTTTTACTTCACGCTGGGTGTCACCATTTTGTGGACAGCGGTCAACGTTTTATTGCATGTTTCCATCGGAATGGCGCTAGCTTTGATGCTGCGCCACAAGTGGCTCAAGCTGCGCGGCATCTACCGCATGCTCCTGATCGTGCCCTGGGCGGTGCCCAACTATATCACGGCTTTGATCTGGAAAGGCATGTTCCACAAGCAGTTCGGCGCCATCAACGGATTTTTAGTCTGGATGGGATTCGAGCCTGTCAGCTGGTTCTCGCATTTCTGGACATCCTTTGCCGCCAACGTCGCCACCAACACCTGGCTGGGCTTCCCCTTTATGATGGTTGTTACACTTGGCGCTTTGCAGGCCATCCCCCCAGAGCTTGAAGAAGCCGCCGAGATGGACGGCGCGGGCCCAGTGCGCAGGTTCTTCTCGATCACGCTGCCCTTGTTGAAACCGGCGCTTTTGCCCGCTGTGATACTCGGTTCGGTCTGGACCTTCAATATGTTCAATATCATCTATCTGGTTTCGGGCGGAGAGCCTGAAGGCGCCACCGAAATCCTGGTTACCGAGGCATACCGCTGGGCCTTCACGCGCCAGGAGCAATACGGCTACGCGGCGGCATACGCCACCCTGATATTCCTGGCCCTGATTTTCTACTCGAACACCACGCGCTTTTTGATGCGCGAAAAGAAGGGATGAGGCCATGCGCGGAACTTCATATCTTAAAATGGTGCTGACGAATCTGGTGTTGATCCTGTTGTGCATCGTCACGCTCTACCCGGTTTTATGGGTTCTCAAAATGGCGCTGACGCCCTCGCAGGCTTTCTCGCTTTCGCCCAACCCGCTGCCCGACCAGATCAGCTTCCAGAACTTCGCGGATCTTTTGGGCGCGACCGATATGCAGGGCAACTGGCTCTTCGGACATCAGCTTTTCAACTCCGTCGTGGTTTCGACGGCGACAACCATACTGGGCGTGTTTTTAGCCACCACCGCCGCCTACGCTTTTTCGCGCTTCGAGTTCCCCGGCAAGCGCGTCGGCATGATAGCCTTTTTGGTGACACAGATGTTCCCCGGCGTGGTGATGGCCATTCCGCTTTACATTCTCTTGGATAAGCTGTCACTTTTGAATTCCATGCTGGGCCTGACACTTGTTTATTCCTCGACTGCGATTCCCTTTTGTGTCTGGATGATGAAGGGCTATTTCGATACCATTCCCAAAGATCTCGAAGAAGCTGCTTTCATAGACGGCGCTTCGCGCTGGAAGATCTTCACGCAGATCACGCTGCCTTTAGCACGACCGGCCATAGTCGTCACGGCGCTGTTCTCCTTTATGACGGCCTGGAACGAATTCATTTTAGCAGCTACCTTCTTGGCGGAAGAGACATCTTTCACGCTGCCGGTTGCGCTGCAAAGCTACGTCGGCGACTACTCCACCGACTGGGGACGCTTCGCCGCCGGAGCGATACTGGTATCCATCCCGGTTATGGCGCTGTTCTTCATGTTGCAAAAGCACCTGGTGGGCGGCCTGACGGCAGGCGGTGTCAAGGGCTGAGGTGCTGGGGTGACACTCCCCGCTTATCTTGAGTGAGCGATGAACTCGGTTCTTCTCTGCTTATACTGCGTATGTTTTCACTCATCCCGAGTGCCGACCGTAGGGAGGTGTATCGAGGGAGTAATGCTTCGATACAATTTTGCTACGCGAAATCACTCACCATGAGCGGAGCTTCACTTATATCAACTTAAAGCGAGAACTTGCTGGAACTGGGAATTCCCGAGTCTATCCAGTTTGGGTGGCGCTATTGCTGGCTACCTGTGTTTAAGTATCAGGTATATTCTATTTTATTTTGCTCTTCCCGTCTTTCTTAGTATTGCTGCGCAGCAGACTGCGGAACATGTCGCTGACCCATTCGCGGGCAAAGCTTGAATACACGAAAGGCGCGCTGGCCAGATAGACGCCGTGGGCCAAGGTGGGAATTTCTTTGTGCATCATGTAGCGCAAAATAGGGCGCATCGCCTTCGGGCCTTTTATATACAAGGGTAAAAGCTTTGCCATGGTAGAGGCGTTTTTTATGTCGGGGGCCGACAAAAGACTTTTCTGGTGGTAGCTGCTCTCGCCGCGCTTGGCGCGCTCGTAGCCTTCTTCATCTAAGAAACCGCCCTTGGTTGCGATTTCGGCTATCTCCGTTCCGGGGAAGGGATACATCAGAAATGAGTTTATCATCTTGGGATCTATCTCTTCGGCCAGATCGACGGTCTGCCAGCGCGAGTCCTCGGTCTCATAAGGAATGCCGAAAATGACGCAGGTCGAGACGGGAATACCGCGACTCTTGAGAATCTTTGCGGCGCGGCGAATCTGGCCGTTGTCGTCACTGCGCTTCAGAATCTCGCGCCTGATTTTTACATCGGCGCATTCTATGGCTCCGGTGCAGATGGGATGTCCGGCGGCGGCCAGCATGTCGGCGATTTCCTCGTCTATGAACTTGTGATGATAACTGAATGTAAAAGGAATCTCCCGAAACTCGCGCCCGTAAAGCTCTAAAAATTCGCGCAGCCATTTTTTGCTGGAAGTGAAAATCTCGTCGGAAAAATAAACCATCTTGATGGGCAACTCGGCGGTGCGCAGCCTGATTTCCTCTATCACGTTTTGAGGGCTGCGTCTGCGCACGTATTTGACGGTGCCGGGGATTTCTTTATAAAGCTTGTTTTTCAAAAAGCTGTTGTGGCAATAGGTGCAGGCGAAAGGGCAGCCGCGCGAGGTCATCATGTAGAGTATGGACTTGTTGGCGCCCACATCGAAAAAAGGCTGGCGCTTTGGGAAAGGCAGGCTGTCGAGATCTTCCACCAGCGGCCGCAGGGGATTGCAGACGCTTTTGCCGTCTTTCCTGAGACACAGGTTGCGTATATCCTCGACGCTTTCGCCTTTCTCCAGTTTATCCACCAACTCCGCCAGCGTTTCTTCGCCCTCGCCGCGCACCACGTAATCGATTTCTTTATTCTCCAGTACGTACTCCGGCAGCACGGTTGCGTGTATGCCGCCAAATACCACCGGCGCGTCGATTCGTTTTTTCAGCTTGCGCAAAAACTCCAGGGCGAAGGGGTAGACGTTGGTGAAAGCCGAGACCGCTACTAAGTCCGGAGAAAACTCTTCCGCTTCTTTTAGAAGTCTGTCCCAGCGGTTGAAGGGCTTTAAGATCGGCAGGCGATAGAACAGGTTGTTGTCTATGCCGGGATCGAACAACAATCCGGTGCTGTGTCCCTGCTGTTCCAGATATGACATCAGGTAGCCGACACCAAGATACTCCATGCCGCGCACGTAGAATAAAACTCTCATAAAAGCTTCCGCACAATAATGAACAAAATACGCAGCCTCGCTGCTTTACCTAGTCATTATACCAGAAATGAACGTAAAAAGAGACAGTCATTCTTAGGGCGAACACAAGGTTTGGCCACTGTTGGAACAAGCAGTGAAGCCGTGCTCCAGCGGGAATAGGTGAACTATTTCAGGAATTCTGCACGCTTTGAGGAGCATCTCCCGTAGGTCGGCTAATTCTTTAGCCGACAATTCCTTTGATTGGGAAGCTATGCTCCCCTTGTTGGAGCGGGTCTCCCGACCGGCTCCCGATGTTTCTTGTTTTTTTATCAACGTAATTTCAGCAGAAGAAATAAATATTCAGGACCAGACAAGGAAGCCTGCTCCAACGAAAAGGCGAACTGAAACACCAAGTCTTGAGTAGTTCTCAGTCTTAATCTTGTAAGATAACGGAACCCGTAGGGGCGACTGGCCGGTCGCCCCTAGCCGGAATATACCGACAGTGCTGAGGAAAAAACCGCAGATATTTGTCTCGAAGCACGGCGGGAAAGGCTCACCCTTCGAGACACTCACTTGCGCTCGCTCCTCAGGCTTCGTCGGTTTAACTCTCAATGAAACTGTGGGTGGCTCAGGGCTAATCTTTACCGGCGGCGATTTCTTCAATACGTTTTTCGCGGCTGTAACAGGAAATCTTTTCTATTACCTGCCCGGCGCAGGCATATCCGAAGATCCCCGGCATGATAGCCAGACTGGGCAGGCGGTTGCGCTTACGGCCTTGCCAGAAGTGGTTGTCGTCATCTTCCTCGGGTGGAAAAGTCACGGAGGCTTCTTCGGTGGAATACACGCAATCTATACCACCGAAGACATTTTGTCTTTTAAGTCGGCGGCGCACGACCCGCGCCAGCGGACACATGCGCGTATCTTTTATGTCCGCGATCTCAAGTTTCGACGGGTCGGTTCGCCCCGAGGCTCCCATGCTGGCCACAACGGGAATTTCGTTTTCGACGCAGTATCTTAAAAGCGCCACCTTGGGCGTCAGGCTGTCGATGGCGTCTATGACGTAATCGGGCGAGCCGGAAAGCAGGCTGGCGGCGGTGTTCTCATGGAAAAATTCGCTGGATATTTCAACCTTCGTCTCCGGACAGACGGCGGCTATGTACTTGGCCATGACTTCGGATTTGGAGCGCCCCACGTCTGCGGCGGTGGCCACGGCGTGACGATTGAGTGAAGACTCGGTTATAAGATCCACATCCACCAGACGCAGGCGACCAACTCCCGAGCGGGCGCAGGCTATGGCGGCGTGACTGCCGACACCGCCCTGACCGATTATGACCACAAAGGACGAGCGCAGACGCTTCAAGCCTTCATCTCCCAGAAGATCCCTGCTGCGGGCGAAGATTCCGTTTTCAGAAACCGAACAATCTTTTTGCATTACATCCAGTCTTTTCTACAACAAATTCAAATTCGACCTCGCGCAACCGCGCCAGACTCAGAGCTATTTCACGCACATGTCGCGGCTCGACATTTTCGGGCTCGACGCCCTCAAGTCCGATGGAGGGCGCATCCGTCTCCAAAAGCAATCTGTCCTCTGGCACTACCTGTGCGCTACGCCGGGCCTGCTTTGCCCGTAGACGGGTGATGGCTCCGCCGAAGGCCATATAAAAACCGAGATCCACAAAACGTTGTGCAAGTTGCGGACCTCGTGAAAATGCGTGAATCACGCCGCGCAAATCAGGTGCATAGCCGGACAGGATTTCGAGCATTTCCTCAAAGGCTCCCCGGCAGTGCAGAAGCACGGGCAGATCTAATTCGATTGCCAGATCCAACTGCTTTGTAAAAACATCAAGCTGCCGTTGGCGCTCAACATTGTCTATCTTGAAATCAAGTCCTATCTCACCTATGGCAATGGCACGGCTGTCCGTCAAAAGTCGCTTTAGTCTGTCAATATCAAACTCTTTATCTGCCACCCAGGGATGCAGGCCCAAAGCCGGATATGTCCGCTTATGATCGCAGAGCTTCGCAATCGTATCCCACGAAGACGGATCATAGGCGGGAACGACGACCTTTTCCACACCAGCCTTAAAAGCACGCTCCAGGACACCGGGCAGATCGCCAGATAAAGGCTCGAAATTAAGATGGCAGTGCGTATCTACAAGCATAAGCAATCCATAAAAACGGCAACAGACGCCGTGGAAATCTTAACTCTAGATTATACATATTTTTTGAGGAAAGGGGGAAGTTTGTAATTTGCAAAAAAAAGGGGGGCGCGGCTAAAAGCCGCGC
>CAYTHG010000068.1:0-13616 GCA_964437525.1 uncultured Myxococcales bacterium
TTTTAGCCCATATGATCGTATTTGTTGTTTTCTGCAATCGCTATATTGTGGGTCTATACATCAAGAAGCTTAAGGGTAAAAACTTTGACGAAACGATTGAAGGCTACGAACCAACTGTAAGCGTAACTGTTCCGATGTTCAACGAAGGTGAAGGAATTTACCGCACTATCAAAAGTCTTGTATCTCTCGAATACCCTGAAGATAAACTGGAAATCATGGTAATAGACGACTGCTCGACAGACGATAGCTATAAGTGGGCTAAAAAAGCCGCCGATGAACACGACAATGTCCAGGTTCTCCGCAATGAGGAAAACATGGGCAAGCGCAGAAGCATCAATCGCGCTGTAAGGCATTCCGAATCGGAAATCATCGTGTCGGTAGACTCCGATGTCGTCGTTGATAAAAAAGCTATAGCCAGTCTCGTCAAGCGCTTTGTAAGACCGGAAATCGCAGCAGTTGGTGGACGTGTTAGCGTCATCAACGGTAATGACAACTGGTTGACCCGTATGCAGACAGTAAAATACTACTTCGGCTATGAATACCTGAAGAATGTCGAGAATGCTTTCAACACCGTAATGTGCCTTTCGGGTTGCCTGACTGCATATCGTCGTGAAGTGTTGATCGAGCTTGAACCCATACTGGAGAACCGCAATATGCTTGGTATTCCTATCAAGTATGGTGAAGACCGTTTCCTGACACGTCAGATCGTCAAAGCCGGATACCAGACGACAATGACCTTGGAAGCTAACTCTTACACAGTCGTGCCTGACAATCTTTCCGCGTACTTCTCTCAGCAGCTTCGCTGGAGACGCTCCAATATAGTTGATTTCCTCGGTGGTATCTGGCACATCTGGAACGTCAACCCCTTTGTCATGGTGCATTATCTGGGTCTGTTCGGCATGTTGTTCATGTACCCTATGGTAATCGGGCACACCATTGTCAGTGGCAATTTCCTGTCTCTGGCAGTAATACATCTTGGTGTGCTAGCAGCCTTTAGTACTCTGTACAAGCTAAAAACATGGTCATTGCCGGAGGACATGAAGGTCAACCCCCTGTCTTTTCTGTCGATGGCCTTTGTCATGCCTGTCACGTACTTGCTGTTGACCCCTCTGGCGATATTCACGCTGGATTCGGGCAACTGGGAAACACGCGGAACGCCTGCGGCCAAAGTTCCGGAACCTGTGCAAGAAGGTTTGGCACTTGGTGCATCCCAAGCTTATCCCCAGCTTAGACTCGTACATTCTTCAACCAGCCCGAGTATCAGTAGAATTCACTCTCCTGTGTGGTCGGATGCAAACTTTGAGTTGCCCAAAGTCGCCCAAGGCGGCACGCGTTCTACAGCATCTCGCAAGGTATAAGTCATGTTAAAAAAGTTATTCAGCCTTTCGAACAGTATGTTCGTTAATGCCTATAAGCTTATGGGCTTTGTCGTTTTAACCGCAGTCCTGCTCGGCATTATCAGCTACCTTTCAATGAGCATCTTTTATTTAATAGATCGGGAATGGGTGGCCCCGATTATTTTGTCACCCTCCTCTGAGCGGGTAATTCAGGTCAACAGCCAACTGGTTCAGCAGCAGTACAATTACGACAAGCTTGAAGTCGAACGGCTGATGCTTCAGGCCCAGTTGATCAACATCGAACGCACAATTGCAGTCAATGGGGAATTTCAAGAGCGCTTCAAGCTAGCTGTTTCTGCTGACCTGAAGGTTAAACAGAAAGAACGCAGCAGTCTTGCAAGCCTGTTCCGTGACTATCTGGCGACTAAAAAGCAAGTGGGAGATGCCAACAAAGAGTTTGAAAAGCTTGGCCAGAAAGATATGAAAAAGGATCTTGAGGCCGGTCTGATTGAAGAAGAAGGATATATCAGAACCAAACTGGCGTTGTCGCAGAGCATCACCAATCAGATAGCCTACAATCAAAAACAGCTTGAGTTCGAGTCGCGCTCAATCGAGATGAACAGAAAAATTTCCGCCTTGAAAGAACTCGAAGCTAAATTGTCGGAAACCGATACGGAAGACGGGAAATCGCCAAACTACGATGTACTCCTCATGGAAAAGGAATATCAGAGTTCTCTTCTGGAAATGGAGCAGCTGGACGCCCAGAAGAAACCCATTGAGCGACAAATAGTTCTTCTTGATAAATCAATGTCAGAGTATGGGAAAATTCTGACGACTATCAAGGAATCTCCTTATTACAAGGCTATGAGCGAGAAAATATCTATCGCTTTTGTTCCCTACTCCAATCTCCCCAACGTCAAGCCGGGCGCATCCGTTTATGGTTGTTCGCTGGAATTGTTGTGGTGCAAAGAAGTCGGCAAGGTGGTACAGGTTCTTGATGGTGAAGTATCCGCTCGCCATCCCATGTTCTCCAGTGATTTGCGAGGCGTGATGGTGGAAATAAAGCTTAAAGATATGACTTGGGCCGAAGAAAAAGCGCTTCATATAGATTCCAGGCCGTTTTTCATCTGATCCAACAAAAAACCGAAATATTTGTTCTCTTTATCTCGCGTCGAGCATGGATATTGGTATAATCCGCCTGAAATTAATCATTAGCCATTTTGCATCCGTTGAGGAGAGTTGAACCTCTAAGTCAGGAAGGTAATGCGCGTGCCTACATCTTTTAAAAACGGGCGATTGAGCCTGCTTATTTTGATTGTCGTTTTCTGTGTATCTAGCGTCGCTCTGGCGCAGGAGTCCAATTCTGCTTCTCTGGAACTGAAGAAAAGCCCCGAACGCGAACCCGGTTATTGCGAGTGGGTAAAAGGAGCTACAGACTCAGAACGCGCCATTCTCATGTACCCGGAACTGTATTCCACGCTTGGTCCGGTCTCCTCCGGGGACGAAGAGACAGGAGATGAAAGCAGTATTTTCAACCAAATGGCCCTGAGGCTCACCGTCGGGCTTCAGTACCGCTTTATAAATCTTTATCGCGGAATCATGATGGGGCATCGCGCCGATGCGGAGTGCCGAAGATATCTGGCTCAATCTGATTTGCAGGCCGCTGTTTCCATAGGAAAAGACTGGGGAAGAAAAGACGCTCTTGAAGCTAAGCTTGCCATTGTACAAAAAGCAATGCCTGAGGCCGAAACCCAGTTAGACCTTTTATACAAGCAACTTGATGAAAATCTTGCCACCGTTGATGAGTTGTATGCCGTCCAATTAAAGGTAGATGCCTTGCGGCAAATTATCAACCAGACCCAGTTGGAGCTCGAGAGACTGGCCACCATGCCTCAAGCCCCAAAAGAAAAACTAGAAGATATCGTTCGCAGATACAATCAAATGGATGACCTGATCGAAAAACGCGAATCTCAAATCCGTCGCGCAAAAGCCTGGGCTGTAGATATCAAAGGTGGCTACGATCAAAGCTTTGGCAATGAAAAAGACTACCCCCTGTTTGCGCAGGTCAAATTGTCATTCAATTTCGGAGGCATCGCACAACCGTCAGCGGATTCTCGTGCAGCATCCGGTCGCAGGCGCTGGCGCAGTCACAGTGTAGAGACTCTTGAAACGCGCGTCATTCAAATGCAGTCGCAATTAAAAGCCTTGGCGAAAGCCGAACACAAGCGCCTGGACGAAATAAACATGCTGGCAGATGAACTTTCAGAACGGCTTAAAACCCTAAAGGACATCGATACAGAAAAAAGCAAGCGCTTTAGAAATCTTCTATGGATGGACTATGTCAGCATGAATGCAGAGCGCGTCTATCTGAAAACTCATTTGGCTGAGTTACAAGATTATGTAATGCGGACAACGACTAGAATCCCATAAGATGAAACTCCAGCTTTCTACAATAATATTTGCAGGACTGTTTCTTCTATCAAGCTGTGCTTCCTCCCCTTCTCTCCCCATAAATACGAGTTCATCGGCAAAAACATTTCCTGAAGTCAGGCTTTCAAACGAATCGAGAGACTCTCTCGTTGAGGAAAAAGCACCTCCCAGGCTTGAAGCAATAAAACTCAAAATGTTGAACGTAAGCTCTGGCGAGATTTCAGAAACTTCAAGCGGCGTTTTAAAAATATCGTCCCCGAACCCAAGAGCCGTAACCCGTACAGGCTCGCCTCAACATGCTGTCTTGCGTTTTCGCTACCTTGGGCCGAGTGAAAAAACACGCAGACTGGCTTCCGGTTTGCTGCGACGACAAATAGGATTGAAATTGGAGGCGGAAGATTCCTGCAATCTGATATACATCATGTACCGTATTTCTCCCTCTCCTGCACTCAGCGTGCAGCTAAAACACAATCCCGGTATGCATTCTCACTCGCAGTGTGGAAACAAAGGGTATAGCAGCCTGCTTGAAAAAACGCTTCCTGCGATCAACGATAATAGTTTGCACGAAATAGCCTTTGAGCGTGATGGCGAATTGCTCAATATTACCGTCGATGGAGCTGTCAAGGCATCGCTGGTATTGCCGCCGGAAGCTCTTGAACTGCACGGGGCTATCGGATTGCGTAGCGACAATGGGAACTTCGAGGTGGAGCTTTTCGCTGGTACGCTTCCAGATATAAATTGATAAAAAAAGGGCAAGCCTTTCGACTTGCCCTTTTAATCGGAAAGTATTTCTACTTTAGATGCTGGCTTTGACCATTACGCCGTAATGATCTGAGAGCCTCACCTTCATGGTTTCCTCGTTGGATTCGATTTCGAGTTCTTTATCGAAGACACGCGAGCTTTCATATTCAATTTCTTCCGGCATGTTCTTGAACATAACCTGATCAATGATGTGGTCGTCTCTTGTGTCGCCGGTCAGGGGATTCTCTGCACACCAGGAGCAAACGCTACTTTCGTTTTCTGTATAAGGCACGCTCATACCGCTTGCTCCGAACATGGCGTAATTATCGACGAGTTCACCGACGACATTGCCCGTTTCGGGGCCGCAGTTCATGTCACCCATAACAACGGCAGGATTGCCATCGGCTGTTTTGGTGACATAGTCAATCAGGCCGGTGATCTGCATGGCCTGTTCGTCTCCCCACGACTCGTAATCGCCGTTGTAGGCCACATCACTAAGGTTCGCTGTCAGGTGTGTACAGAAAACATTTACCTTGCCGAGAGCCTCTAGGGTAATGGCGCCGGAGAGAACTACGCGACGGTTTGCGTAAGAATCAAAAACGAGATCGTCAGTGGCGGTCATCTCGTACTTGGAAAGCATGAGCAGACCATTGTGTCCATCATAAGCAAATTTACCAGTGGGTTTTCCGGGAGTTTTGCAGGTAGTCATTATTTGTTCTACGGTGTTTCCGATATTGGCGATGACGCAGCTTGAGCAGTTACCCGAAACCGCGCCGAACTCGGCTTCGCAGTTTGCCAGAACGCATGTAGCGATATTGGCTGCTTCAACTTCTGCACAGTTTGCTTCGACACAAACTTCAAGTGGAGCCGTTTCTTCTGCTGTACAGGCTGCTTCGCCAGCTTCGGTAAATTCGTTTTCACTTATTTTGTAGTATGAATAAGGAAACTTGGCTTTAGCGGCGTCGATCAAGGCTAAAGCCTGTTCTTCTGTCCAGACTTCCTGCATACAAATAACGTCAGCATCGAATCCGCCCAGAGCGTTTCCGACTTTAGGAAGTCTTTCAGGCGCATAATCCACGTAACCGACAGCCAGTCCGGCGTTGTAGGTTACGAATGAGTATGAACTCATCTCCTCGTTTTCGTCGTCATCGCCCCCGCAGGAACACACAAACGAAAAGGCCAAAACAGTAAGAAATACGAAAAACACCTTTGTAAAGGTTTTCATACACCCCTCCTCTTTTCAGTAATTAAAATAAGCGAATACCGTTTGAACGATATTCTAACATCTTGTTTGAATTTGAAGGATATTTTATTTTGTGAAAAATGATGTGGAAAACACTTTTGAGTGGAACAAAAGGCAGGGGCAATTTACGCAGAATGGTTTCAATAGTAGGTGTTGTCTGGCTGCGGTATATAAGTGTCGAGGCTTTCGTCGCTGTCGCCGTCTAACTCAGCGACGCCATTCATGCAGGAGAAAAACTCGAAGCAATCTTCGATATCGGCACATGGAAATATCTTTTCAACCATATAGTAATCTTCTTTAGCGGTGTCGCAGGTGCTTATGTTGTCGTTCCAATACTGCTCTTCCTCGTCTGCTGTCAACTCCGAACATTCCACGATTTTTTCGAGGTATTTTTGGCAAGCTTGTTTTGCTTTGTCTTCACTGCAAGAGCAAAAGGCTGCAAATAGGACAAGCAGAAGCAACAAGCTTAAAGTAAATGTGTTTTTCATCGTTAATACTCCATATCGCCAGAAGAATATCTGTCTGGTATCTTTACTTATGACGATAAACTTGTCAAAGCGTTACCGTAAATTTGTATGGATCTATTATTGTTTGTCGGTCAAGACCTTGTGGCAGTTGGCGGAGATGTCGGCAATAGTAGTGTCGCGAAAATACTGGATAATTTGCCTGTTTATATCCATAAGCTTATCTCCGAACAGACATTGCTGCATGTTCTGGTCATCGCATCCCTTGACGGCGAAAAGGCATTTGCCTTTGTCCATTTTTCCATTGAAGAGTGTATAGACATCTTCAAGCGTCACCTTCGCGGGTTTGCATTTAAGATAAAAACCTCCCTGAGGGCCACGTTTGGAGGCGAGTAAGTCAGCCTTGCACATTGTCTGGCAGATTTTTATCATATGTGCTTCTGAAGCCTTGATTACTTCGGCCAATTCCCGAGCGCTTACTGTTTGACCTTTGCTGATGGTTAAATATGCCAGTGCGTGCAGCGCAAGTGCGGTTCCTTCTGATATTTTAAGCATACCTGTCATTGCACAACCTTTTTTAAGCGCGTATCTGCTATTCAAGTACTACATTGACTGTTTGTGGCAAAAGATGCAAATGTTTAGTCCTTCATATTGACTGTTTTATGTTAAAATACATCGTTATTTAGCTGATGCCTAAGGGGATATTAGATGAAGATTTCGGCAGTTTCTGGTCTGGTGTTGACTAGCATTGTTTTTTTATCTGTTTTTATGTCAGGGAATCTTTTTGCATTCGATGCAGCGCTTGTTCCCGCTACGGAAAAAATCCTCCCTGATAATGAAATTCCTGTCCGGAATACGATTGCTGTCAAAGGCGCTCAAAACGAGTGGGAATCTTTCCAGATTATGATACGAGCCGACAAGGATCTGACAGGCATTAATTTGGCTCTGGATAATTTTGCAGGAGAGAATGGCGAATCAATTTTTCTTTCCAATGTTGATTTGTACAGAGAACATTTCCTCGATGTAACAGATGAATCCCCCGGATCGGTCACCTACCACGAGAGAGGTTTAGGGCTATATCCTGATCCTTTGATTCCATTCTGGGATCCATACTCGGAAACACCTCGACCTGTTGGCGCCCCTTTCGATCTTGCATCGGGAGAAACCGGAGCGATTTTTGTGGATATCCATATTCCCGAAGATGCAGTTCCGGGAGAATACACAGCTACATTTACTCTGAGCGAAAACGCAAAAGACACGCATTCTTTCGATATCACCTTGGTTGTCTGGGACTACAAGATGCCTGCTGAGCGCACTATAGGTACCGCTTATGGTTTTGGAGAAGATAAGGTCAGATCTTTTCACGGTGGCCCGGAGGGAGAAGAATCGGACGATTTCACTGAGATAGTAAAAAGATACCGCCAAGTCATGCAAACACACAACATGGATGCCAGAAAAATCAACGGCAACATTCCCTTTGAATTCGATGATGAGGACAATCTGTTGTCCATAGATTGGACAGAATACGACGCGGCAGTCGCTCCTTACCTTGATGGTAGCTACTTTCCCAGCGGCATACCTGTAACCCGATTCGACGTAGGTAGATTCAGGCCGGGCAGTGGAATCGGCGATTTCACCGAACAGCAGTATATAAAGGCCGCAGCAGCCTTTTCTGCTCATCTTAAAGAAAAAGGCTGGTGGGATAAATCTTATACACGTTCTACCGATGAACCCTGGATGAACGGTGGAAATGAAACCTGGGACCAGATAATAAAAGATATCGATCTTTTAATCGCTGCCGACCCTGACTGGCGCTATAAAACACTCGTAACTGGACCGTATATAGAAAAAGCCGGAGACAGAATCGGCATATGGTGTCCGGTAACTCCCATGTATGAAAACTGGTTCTATACAGGCGGCACCATGGCTGGTCGTGAAGACTATCCGGATAGACTGGCCAAGGGCGAGAAGCTCTGGTTTTATGTCTGCAACGCCAATTATCCTCCCTACGCCGGTTACGATATAGACACCAATATCGGTTATGAACCGCGTATTGCGAAATGGGGCGCTTGGTTTGAACATGCAAGCGGTTTTTTGTACTGGCGAATGACTTATTGGGTGGATGACGATCCGTGGAATGTTTTCCTGAATCTTGAAAAATTCGATGATATTTTTGCCAGAAACGGAGACGGATTTTTATTTTACCCCGGCGACCACAACGGCACAGCAGGTGGCAAAGGCTCACCGGAATGGCTTTCCATAGACGGCCCGATTGTTTCTTATCGCATGAAACAGATACGCGACGGCTTTGACGATTGGGAACTGTTCCAAATGGCCGAAGATCTCGGTGCCGGCGATTATGCTCGAGAGCAAGTGTCGAGAGCCTATACCCGTTTCGGGGATTTTATGCTCGAAATATGCCCCGGTCCGGGATTCTATTGTCCCGACGATCAACCTTGGACACTGGACCAGAATCTGCTTCTGGAAATCCGAGAAAATATCGCCACAAAAGTTCAATGTTTATTGCACCCGGAAAAATATCCCGATTCCGAGGGAGGTTCTGAAGATGGAGATGGAGATGAAGATGTGGATGAAGATGGGGATGAAGATGGAGATGAAGATGGAGACACTGGCAACCAAGCAGAACTTAAGGATGGCGACTCGGATTCCGGTTGTAGCAGCGCATCGGTTGCCAATTTCTATCTTCTGGCATTTGCAATGCTTTTGTTTACCATGCGAAGAAGAGAATCAGAGCTTCTCTAAATCCTTGATCTCATACAATATGAACGCTTTTATTCAAGGCTCTAAAGCCTTTACGAATAATTTACATTTAAAGCTCGAAAATTTAAGAAACCTTTACATGACGGGTTTATATTTAAATCTGTTGGTAATTGAATAGGGATATGGAAATGAACAATTCAAATTTTACACACTTGGCATTGAGCGATAACGGATTCCTTTTCGACACAGGCACCGGCCTTACATACACGCTTAACAAAGTAGGCACTTCTGTGCTGAAGGGGCTTATGGACGGTAAAGATGCCGAGCAGATCATCGACGACACTATGGATACATTTGATGTCTCCTTCAGCATTGTCCAGCAGGATGTCGAGCTCTTTATCACAAGACTTAAAGAACTTGGGATTTCAGGACAGGAATGATTCCAAAGGAGTACAAGATGAAAAGCTACAACATTACCGTTGCTGTCACAGGCATGAATGCCACGGACAATCCTGGACCTGGAGTGCCTGTTATCAGGGCGATACGCAACAGTTCCGAATTTGCGGGACAGATAATCGGCCTGACCTACGATCCTCTCGATCCCGGCAACTACATGGAAGGCATATGCGATCATGTCTACCTGTTCCCCTTCCCTTCCGAAGGCGCAAAATCCATCTTGAGCCGCATCCGCGAGATTCATTCCAGAACGCCAATAGACGTTATTGTTCCTTCTCTCGATTCCGAATTGAATGCCTTTATCAAGATCGAACCGGAACTGAAGGCCATAGGGATTCAGATGTTCCTGCCGGGAGAAGCTGGTCTTAAACTTCGTAGCAAGGCACACTTTACAAAATTGGCGGAGAGCCACGATATCAGCGTTCCCAAAGGGAAAACCATAACCGATACCGCTTCCATTTATAGATTGGAAAAAGAGTTCAAGTTTCCGGTCATGGTCAAGGGGCAGTTCTACGAAGCATATCTGGCGAACTCGCCAATGGAAGCCGAAACTTTGTTCCGGCGCATAAGTTCAAAGTGGGGACTGCCTGTCATTATCCAGGAATATATCGTCGGCGAAGAATACGACGTTGTCGCTTTGGGCGATGGCGACGGCGGCTTGGTCGGCGCGGTTCCCATGCGAAAGATGCAGTTGACCGACAAAGGCAAAGCTTGGGGCGGCATAACCATCAACAATCCTGACATGAACGAGTTCGTCAAGGATGTCATGGCCAAGTTGAAATGGCGGGGACCGTGTGAACTTGAAATAATGAAAAGCACCCTGGATAATAAATACTATCTGATAGAAATCAATCCGCGCTTCCCGGCCTGGTGTTATCTATCCGTGGGCGCAGGTCAAAACCTGCCGTGGGCTTCTGTCAAGCTGGCACTCGGGGAAGACGTGCCAAAATTTACGGAATACAAAGTCGGTACTATGTTCCTGCGTCATTCACAAGATATGGTTTACCAACTCGATAAATATCAGGCGATGACGACCGTGGGAGAGATTCACAATATCCAGACCAGCAAGTCTGAAGAATAGAGGATTGGAGTTTATCCATGACCAAAGAAAATTACGAACGTCCGACCATAGTCAAGCACGCTCCGGGTCTTGCCAACAAATTCGGCAGATCCAGCCACGAACGCACCATGACCGAAATCGACGGAATCCCGGTGGCGTCCTTGATCGAGAAATACGGCAGCCCGCTTTTCGTCTTCAGCGAAAAAACCATTCGTAAAACATACAGAGAAGCGCTCAATACATTTAAGGTTCGCTATCCCAAGGTGCAGTTTGCATGGTCTTACAAAACCAACTACCTCGATGCAATCTGCAAAATCTACCACCAGGAAGGCTCATGGGCCGAAGTCGTCAGTGAATATGAATACGAAATGGCAAGACGGCTAGGTGTACCCGGCGACAAGATCTTGTTCAACGGTCCCTATAAGCCTACAGAAGCCTTGAAAACCGCAGTTGAAGAAGGCGCTCATATTCATATAGATCACTTCGATGAATTGTACGCGTTGGAGAATATAGCCAAAGAAAAAGGCAAGCCCATAAACGTGTCTATGCGCTTGAACATGGATACCGGTATATATCCAAGCTGGGACCGTTTCGGTTTCAATTACGATATCGGCGAAGCCATGAGCGCGGCACAGCGTATGCACGTCGGTGGAATGCTGAAACTGACCGGCGTTCATGCCCACATCGGCACCTTCATGCTCGAACCGAATGCATACAGGCAGAGCACCGCCAAACTTGCAGCCTTTGCCAAACAGGTCGAAAAAGATTTAGGTTTCAAGATCGAATACATAGATGTAGGTGGCGGCTTCAGTTCCAAGAATACTTTGCACGAGCAATACGCGCCCGGTGAGGAGACAAATCCCAGCATAGACGACTTCGCGGAAAACATTACGGCATCGTTGCTGGACGCCGGTTTCGATCCTGACAATTTACCGACACTGATGCTTGAAACGGGCCGCGCGCTTATCGACGATGCGGGCTCCATGATTACCCGCGTTGTCGGCAACAAACGTCTGCCAAACGGTGTTCGCTCCATGGTTATAGACGCCGGAGTGAATGTGCTGTTCACAGCCTTCTGGTACAAGCACGACCTGTTGCCGGCAGTCGAGAAAAGCGGCACTTATGAAGAAACCGTGGTTTACGGTCCTCTATGCATGAACATCGACGTAATCCGCCCTTCCATCAGGCTTCCCTCCATGAACGTTGGCGACCCCATGGTAATCAGACCAGTCGGTGCGTATAACGTCACCCAGTGGATGCAGTTTATCCGTATGCGTCCTCCGGTAGTTATGATCAGCGAAAACGGCGAAGTCGAGTTGATACGCGAAGCGGAATCGGTAGAAACAGTCAAGGGGCCGGAGCGTATGCCGAGCTGGCTTGCCGATAAGAAATAGAAGCATTAAGGCAGACAAAAAATGATGTCCCCGGCGCAACAACGAGCCATGGAAAATGAAAGTGCGGAAAGCAAGCCGATTTCACCTTTATTCGACCTGCTGAAATCCGTCTTTTCCGGTTACGCCCAGATATTTTTCGCCAAGCGTTGGTATATCGGCCTTATATTCATGGCCGCCACCTTCATAATTCCCGCTCAGGGACTAGCTGGATTGATCGGCCTTTTGCTTTCTTCACTTTTCGCCCTCTTGCTGGGTATGCCGAAAGAATGGGTCAAAAGCGGATATTTTGCATACAACGGACTTTTGCAGGGACTTGCCATAGGCTTGACCTACGAAATGAACGGTGCCTTCTTCGCTCTGCTGGTGGCCATATCGTTTTTGGGAGTTGTTATCGCCGCCAGCTTACGATTTTTGTTCGACCGCTACATGGGCGTGCCGGTACTCTCGCTTCCTTTCGTGCTGACAACCTGGGCCATGTCCGCTGCGGGCGGTCGCTTTGGCGAACTGATATATACACTTGAGCCTTTCAATGTGACGGCTTGGGCGGGTGTTCTTCCTGAATACGTGGAGTTCTTCGCCAAGTCTTTAGGCGCGGCTTTCTTTCAATTAAGCGTTCCTTCCGGTCTGTTGATTGCATTGGGAATTCTGATTTATTCGAGACACGCTTTTATCCTGGCACTGGTGGGCCTGGCGTCAGGAGCTGCTTTTCATCTGCTTTTGGGCGGGCAATTCACCGACCTCAACAGCATGTGGATAGGTTTCAATTTCGCATTGACGGCAATCGCGGTCGGTGGCATGTGGATAGTTCCCGGCTTGGATTCTCTGGTGTTTGCCGCCATCGGTGCGGCGGTATGCTCTCTTGTCACTGCGGCATCTTTCCAGTTATTGTCTCCGCTCGGCTTGCCGGTGCTTGCGTTTCCATTCGTTTTCACAACCATCGTTATGCTTTACGCACTTAGAAACAGAACTGACACCAAAAACCTGACAAGCGTCCTGTATCCCGCAGAGACTCCCGAGGCAAACCTCAAAGGCACCAAAAACATCCGCGCGCGTTTCGTCACCCACGAACACCCGGCCTTTGTGCTGCCTGTCAGTGGAGAATGGACGATCACGCAGGGATTCAACGGCAAGCATACGCACAAGTCCTTGTGGGCTCATGCCTGGGACTTTGAAATACTGGACGAAGACGGCAAAGCCTTTAAGAACGGTGGCGAAGACCTTGATGATTTCTACACTTACAAAAAGCCGGTGTTTGCGCCCGGAGACGGTAAAGTCGTCAAAGTCGTCAACCACATAGAAGACAATCCCATCGGGCAAACGAACCAGGCCGACAACTGGGGTAATCTGGTCATCATCTGGCACTATGGAAACGTTTATTCCGCCCTTTGCCATCTTGCAAAAGGTTCCATCCGAGTGGAAGAAGGCGAAACCGTCCACAAAAACCAGCGCCTTGCGCGTGTCGGCAACAGCGGACGTTCGCCCGTTCCCCATTTACATTTTCAGGCACAACTCAGCCACGAAATAGGCGCTCCCACTGTTGAATGCGAATTACTCAACTACACGGTACAGACCGACGAGGGACAGCGCTATTACACGCATCACATCCCGGAAGAAGGCGAGAAAATACAGTCACTCGAAATAGACCAGTCGCGCTTCTCTGCCGCTTCTTTCCCGCTTGGCAACCAGTGGAAATTCGAAGTCAACTCCGGCGGGAAATCCTGGAAGGAAACATGGAAAGCAGAAATCGACTTTGCCGGCGACAGATTCCTT
>CAYTHG010000069.1:0-13592 GCA_964437525.1 uncultured Myxococcales bacterium
GTGGGCGCACAAGTCGCAGGCGGCTTTCCTTGATATTGGAACACCCGAGTCCTTGAAGCTGGCCGATGATTTCATTAAAAATCATCTCAGACCGGCGCTCAAGATCGATTGATATGGAGTTTGAATTTATGGAAAACGACATCAAACGCATTTTTTTCGAGTCTATCGAATTGAAGCGACAGTTTCTCGAAGAAGGCAGCGCGAACATCGTAGCGGCGACAAACGCCATTATCGACTCCATCAAAGCTGGCGGCGCAATTTACGTCTTCGGCAACGGAGGCTCGGCAGCCGATGCACAGCATATCGTTGCTGAACTGGTAGGCAAATTCTACAGACTCAGACAAGCCTTCAAAGCTCAGGCTTTCACAACCAATACTTCCATACTGACAGCCTGGTCCAACGATGTCAGCTACGATACGATTTTCTCGCGCCAACTGGAAGCATGGGGCAAAAAAGGCGATATCGCCTGGGGAATTTCAACAAGCGGCAATTCGCCCAACGTGGTCGAAGCTTTTAAAAAGGCACGCGAGCTTGGAGTTACTACCATAGGCATGACAGGCATGGGCGGTGGTGCAATGGAGGAATTGAGCGATGTACTGATCGCCGTTCCCTCAAAAGATACTCCCCGCATACAGGAGACCCATGAGACTATCTATCATGCCGTTTGCGAACTCGTCGAAAAAGCATTCTGAAACCAATCGCGCGAACGGCGACAATATGGGGGCATTCGGAGATCTGGGGAGACCCGATTCGAGATTGAATTTTTATGTCAAGCTGATACTCTCCGCCCTGCTGGTGACCATGCCGTTGCTTTTAGGCAGCACCGTCACCCGCCCTACTCCTCTGTTCATACAGCAAAGCCTGCTGGCTCTCGTCGTCATAACGTGGGGCGTCGTCCTCACAATCGAAAACCGCCGCATCCCCGTGCATATTTCCATCTTGCTGCCACTGGCGCTAGCGCTAATCGGATACCTGCAAGCGGTTCCCTTGCCCCCATCCATAATCGAGTCGCTGGCTCCGGCAAGTGCGCACTGGTATCATGTGTCGCTTGACTCGCTTTTCCTTTACGGCCAAGGCCAGTGGAAACCCATAAGTCCGGCAGTAACACAGACCATAGCGACAGCAAACTGGATCGCTCTTGCAGGCTGTGCGGCCTTAATAGCATCGTTTCTTTTCGCCAGAAGGCGTTCCTACAAAAAACTTACAATCCTCATCGGCTGCACTACATTTTTCATGGCTATGCTGGGAGTGGGACACATGGCCGCCCACGAACAGAACATCCTCGGCATATTTCAATCTTCGCCTGTAGCGACTTTCTTCCACAGCACCTTCGTCAACCCCAATAACGCCGGAGCATATCTTGGTCTCGGTTCCCTGCTATTGCTGGGATTGGCTTTACATGAGAAACGCAGGCAACACCGCCTGATGTACGCCGCCATGTCCGGGATCTTCGGCATAGGCGTCATGCTCACGCTCTCACGCGGTTCCATCATCGTCTTTATTCTGGCGCTGCTGGCTTTGGCAGGCATAGTAATCAAAGGCTATAAAGCCAAAATCGCCACAGCAGTCTTTGCCTTTGCAGTCATTATCGCATCAAGCTATCTGGCTGCCGATCCGCTCTTTAAAGAACTGGCAAGCTTCAGCACCCCCGCACAGATAAGCGCAAAGATCAACACATGGATAGGAGCCTTCCACGTTGTCAAAGCCGCTCCGCTCACAGGCATGGGGCTTGGAAGTTTCAGTTCCATCATTCACCTCTACCAAACCACAGCGGCAGGACTCTCAAGAGCGATATTCCCCGAGAACATCATCCTGCAAATGTTTGTAGAAATCGGAATACCGCTCGGCTCACTGGTATTGATCGCCCTGATAGTCGTTCTATTGACTCTGATCCGCAGAACGCAACCCTCACGCATGATGGTCGCTTGCAGTCTGGGTTTGCTGTACGTGCTGGTACACGACTTCGCAGACTTCGCGCTGCTTGTTCCATCCATATTTTTTACATGGATCATTCTTACCGCCGCATTGACGGGCCGCCTCTTCAGGCGTTCCAACATGCGTAAACGCCTGCATCTAGTACCCGGACGCATACTGGGCGGCGCTTTCATCGCTGTAGGACTTATGCATTTCACGCTTGGGAGCTGGGCATTTGCCAACAATCCATATGCAGTTCAAAAAAGAATGCACACCTTGGCAACCGACAAAGGCATCTCGGAAAAAGACTTCGAAGAAAAAGCTAACAAGCTGATCGACCTCTACCCTACCGACTACTATTTACGCCTGCTGGCATCAGAACACTACCGCCTGCAAGGATGGTCGGGTGCTGCCAAACGCATAATGCATCTGGAAAAAGGTGCTTCCTTAAACAGCGTAAGCCCTTTACCCCGCCGCCTGCTGGGACAAGCCTATGCGGATATCGGCAATAAGGAAAAGTCCCGAAAACAGTTTTATGAAGGTCTGCGCTACGCCTTCAAGGACGTGCGACTCATAGAAATCGCCATTGAATCAGGATTTCACAAAGCGGAACTTGCAGAACTTTTTCCAAGAAATCTCGAAGTGGCCCGCTACAGTACACGAATCCTGAAGCGCCTGGGAGAAGAAGAAGCGGCGGCGATTTTGTACGAGGAAGCATTGACCGCCAAAGCGGAAGCCAAAGACTTGAAGGTATCGGCCTGTGCTCTGGCCCGCATGGGAGAATCAGTTCGCGCAAAAAATATTCTGTCTCGCCTGAAAAAAGAATATCCCGGTTCTGTCGAGCCCTGGAAGGTAGAAGCCGCGCTGCTGGTCTCAGAGGGCAAGTACTCAAAGGCTCTGGAAGCTTATGAAAAGGCAATCAAAGAGAACGAAAGCGACAACCTGCTGTTGCTTAAAGCCGCCGATATAGCACTGAAAGCCGACAACCCAAAAAAGACAAAAGCGTTTCTCGATAGAGTGAAAGCCTCTGACAACAAATTGCTCGGCTCTTTCTTCTATATTCGCGGCCAGTTGAATATGCATCAACGACATTACAACGCCGCATACAAGGACTTCAAGCTCGCCAGCGCACACGAACCCAACAGTTGCGGCTATCTTCAAAGCATGGCAAAAGCGCTGGAAGTCTCCAAGAGAAACAAGGAAGCCATAAGATCTTACAAAAAAGCGGCTAAGTGTTTCGGTGGAAGCAAAGGCAAGAAGCTTTTTAAAAAAGCGAAGAAACTCGAAAACGAATAAGAGCCTAGTTTTAACCAGCCACGCGATTGACAGAAAATACGCCTTTTTGACGCATCAAGTCCGATGACACTTTTTCAAGCTGTTTCAAGTCATTGACTTCAATTCCAAAAGTACAGGTTGTGACACCATCCTTTGACATCAATACGTGCGCCGAGTTGATGTTGATGCTGTTAGATGTAAACACGCCCGACAGCTTTGAAAGTATACCCGGCTTGTCCATGGCACCTATCTTCAATCGCACAGGCAGGTTGATCTCTTCGGATGCTTCCCACCAGGCCGAGACGATTCTCTCTTTTTCAAGTGTTTTGAGCTTGGAGCAATCGGAGCGATGAATGGTAACTCCCCTGCCCCTTGTAACAAATCCGACGATCTTGTCGCCATGGACAGGGTTGCAGCATTTTCCGTATTGAGTCATGATGTCATTGAGACCTTCAATACGCAGACCACTCTTGCGACGCTTTTTTTTTCGCTTACGCTTGGGAATCACAAGCTCGACAGACTTAAGAGGCTCTTCTTCGGGAAGCTCCAATCCTGGAACAGCTTCATGCAACACACTGCGGGGATTGATTTTCCCATAACCTATCTGCATGAAGACTTCTTCAATATCTCGGGCCTTGAATTTCTCCGGGACGGGAATCAGCTTGCCCTGCTTTATAAGCCGATTGAGATTCTGGCTGTGGTCCTTGAATTCTTTTTCTAAAACGGTGCGCCCTATTTCACGGTTGCGTTCGCGTTCTTCCGACCTGATGGAATGACGTATTTTTGTTTTGGCCCTGGAACTCTGAACAAAATCCAGCCACTCTCTCTTGGGTTTCTGGGTTTTCTTGCTGATAACTTCGACCACATCGCCATTTACAAGCTCGTGGCGCAAGGGAACGATGCGCTTGTTGACTTTTGCACCGGCACAATGATGCCCCAACTCTGTATGCACGGCATAGGCAAAATCTAAAGCGGTCGAACCGTGCCGCATGACCTGTACGTCTCCCTGCGGCGTGAAAATGAAAATGCTGTCGGGAAAAAGATCGACCTTCAAGGAATCGAAGATATCAGTGGGATCTTCGCCTTCCATACGGTCACCTAAAATATTCCGCAGCAGGTCGGTTTTCTGGATTTCCTCGGGCTTCAGCTTGCCGCCTTCTTTATAAACCCAGTGCGCGGCAACACCGTTTTCAGCCACGTTGTTCATGCCTTCGGTGCGTATCTGAATTTCCATGCGCTCGCCATATGAACCCAGAACCAGCGTATGCAATGACTGGTAACCGTTGGGCTTGGGCATGGCGATATAGTCCTCGAAACCGCCGGGCAGTGGTTTCCAGCGCGTATGGACGGAACCCACGGCCTTATAGCAATCTTCTATGGACGGCACGATAATTCTGAAAGCAATAATATCCGGCACCTCGTCTATCTGGAGGCGCTTTTCTTTCATCTTCAAATAGATCGAGTAATTCTGCTTGATACGCCCGAAGACGCGGGCTTTGATATCTCCCTTGCTCAAGACTCGCTTTATATCTTCTACGGCCTCGTCAACATCGGCCTGATGATCCTTACGGTACTCATCGATGTATGAGTAAATGTATTGATGGTCCTCCGGCAAAATCACACGGAAGCATTGTTCTTCCATCTGCGCTTTCATCCAGTGGATACCAAGTCGATTGGCGATAGGAGCATATACGTCGCGGGTTTCTAAAGAGAAATCATTAAGCCGCTCTTTGTCTTCCCAAAAGAAACCGCGATTTTGTTTCTCTATTCGTTGTGCCAGGCGAACAAGGATCATACGAATGTCCTTGGACATTGCCAAAAACATGCGTCTGAAAGCCTCCGCCTGCTCACTCTTGCGGCTGTGGAATTTTATCTCGAAAAGTTTCTGGACACCCTTGGCCAGGTATTCGATTTCGGGGCCTATATGCTCAGCGATATATTCGGATGTCAGCAGTTTCTCATCCAAAGCAGGTTGCAACAAAGCGGCTGCTATACCCTCGCCGTCCATACGCATACGCAACAACCATTCGCACACTTCAAGCACTTGCGCCAGCATATCGTTACGATCTGCGGGAGTGTGCTTGGAGTATAGCCCGGATGAGAGCTTATAGCTCATCCACAGCAGTTCTGTATTGGCATCGGGATTGTATTTTTTCAATCCCGAAACAACAGAAGAAAACCGCTCGTGGGCTTTTTGGCTGTCAATCCTCGAAATCGTCATATTCGGAAATTATCTCCTCCAGCCTTTTCATGCCATAACTTCTATCAGGCTTCTCGGCGTTGAAAACAATGTCCTCCAAGCTGTCCGTTGCCTTTTCCACATCGTCGTTGACGACTATGAAATCGTAATTTCTGGCGCAGACCATCTCTCCCAAAGAGTTACTGAGCCTTTTTTTGATCTCCAAGGCATCATCTGTCTTTCGCTCGCGCAAGCGTCTTTCAAGCTCTTTGCGCGATGGCGAAATGATGAATATCAAAGTCGCCTCGGGATATGCTTCTTTTATTTTCTCTGCGCCCTGTACGTCTACATCGAATAGCACACGGTAGCCATCCGATACAAGTTTTTCAACATGGCTGCGGCTGGTGGCGTAATAATTCCCGTGAACCTGAGCCCATTCCAAAAAGTCGCCATCGGCTCTTCTTTTGAAGAACTCCTCTTCTTTCAGGAAATAATACTCGATCCCATGCTGCTCGTCACCGCGCAGCTTGCGTGTAGTGCACGAAATAGACACCTTTATTTTATTGCCGTGACGAGCAAGCAAACCCTGGCACAAGGTCGTCTTACCCGCACCGGAAGGCGCCGAGACAACAAACAGACGCTTTCCGGTTTCTTTATTATCAAGCTCTATCTTACCCGGCATGATCTACTCCACGTTTTGAACCTGCTCTCTCAACTTCTCTAATTCCGATTTTACTTCCACAACATCCAAGGCAACTTCGGTATTGCTGCTTTTAGAGCCTATGGTATTGATCTCGCGATTCATCTCCTGAATCAAGAAATCGAGTTTGCGTCCGACCGGCTCGTCAGTGTTCAAAAAGGTGACAAACTGGCTGGTGTGGGCTCTTAGACGCACTATTTCTTCGGTTATGTCGCAACGGTCGGCGAAATAACAGACTTCTTGGGCCAGTCGCGCTTCATCGAGTTGCTGCGGGGTGATTTCCTGAATCTTTTCTTGCAGGCGTTTCTTGTAGTTCTCAATTACCACAGGAACCACAACGGACAATTTATCTACTCGTTTTTGCAGATTTTCGGCACGCTGTTGCATTTCCTCGGCAAGTTTGACGCCTTCGTCTTTGCGCATCTGAATAACCGACTTCAAAATGATTCCGATAGTATCAAACAGCCTGAGGCGAACTGTCTCCTGATCTTCCTCCTGCTGTTCCGCAGAAACGACGCCATGAGCGGTAATCAGGTTCATCAGGCTGACACCTTGATGCAGGCTGAAGCGCTCTCTCAATTCGTCGTAGGACTTGAAGTACTGCTCCGCCAGCGGCCAGTCGATTTTGATTTTCTTGGGCGTGCCGGTCTCGACATCCTGCCTGTGGAAAGATATATCCACCCTGCCCCTCGCCAGCGTTTTCTTGATATTTTGCTGCATCTCGATATCGAACTTGGACAATTCCAAAGGCAGCTTGGAGCGGATATCCAAGAACTTGTTATTCAAGGTTCTCATTTCGATCCGATAACGGAACGATCCCAGACTGAGTTCGGCTTCGCCGAATCCCGTCATACTTTTAATCATGATTTTCCCTTCCTGCATGTGTTTTCTTCAGGAAGCTTTATTGCAGATATTAAAGCTTCGTCAGCAAGAATAACCGCCAGAAGGAAAATATGCAAAAAAGGTGATGTCGAAATAGTTGACATGCCAAACAGCTCAACTAAACTTAAAGGAACAACGGCGTTCAATACAGGAGTGTCTATGCACAAATATAAACTTTTCGTTCTCTTGATACTCTTATTGATGCAGGCTGACCTTTCGGCAACGGTCCTGAAAAAACTCGATATCCCACAAATGACATCCAAGGCGGACTTGATTGTCCGGGGTGAAGTTCTGCAAACCGCCGCCGCCGCAGATACCCCTGAAAGCAGATTTCCACACACCTACACGGAAATCAAAGTCGAGCAGACAATCAAAGGCACAGCCGGAGACACAATTTCGGTTCGCCGAATAGCAGGCAACAAAAACGGAATCGCCATCAAAATTCCCGGTATGCCAGAATTGAAGGAAGGGCAAAGCGTTTTACTCTTCCTGAAAAAGGACAAGGGCGTTTTTGTAATCGTCGGTATGGCACAGGGAGTATATAGAATACAAACTCAAAGCGGATTGGAGATTGCAGGGCAAAACATGGCGGGAGCCGCTGTATATGATGGCAAGCAATTGACAGCCAGCACTGAAATACCAAACGGCATTCTTTACAAGGAACTGCTCAAACAGATAAGGCTGGCACTTGAAAAAGAAGCAAAATAAAAACACAACATCGCTGTTCATACTGATACTGCTGCTTTCTATCCTGAGTACTTCACAGGTTTTTGCATACGTGCAAATGACTTCAGATAAAGATATGCCGCTGCACTGGATAAAGAGCGATATGCCGATTGACTGGCACCTGGACTATCGCGGCAGCGAAGATGTCAACTTCGAGGA
This sequence comes from uncultured Myxococcales bacterium, assembly GCA_964437525.1. Classification (GTDB taxonomy): domain Bacteria; phylum Myxococcota_A; class SURF-8; order SURF-8; family SURF-8; genus JAKQSH01. The sequence continues at coordinate 7,836 of CAYTHG010000069.1, forward strand.
TCTGGAACTGGCAGTCAAAGCTTCTTTTTCTACTTGGGAAAAAGTCGAATGCTCATTCATCGATTTCAATTACGGTGGCACAACCGAGGTAAAGGAAACGGGGTTCGAATCGCACTACGATCCCGATTTCAAAAACACTCTCGTATGGGTCGAGTCCGGTTGGCCTTCAGAGTTGAGCGATTCTTACGCAGTAACTATCCCTGCTTTTGACCAGAACACAGGCCAGATTGTCGATGCCGACATAGAATTCAACGGTACCCAGTTCAAGTGGTCCGCCCGTGCAGAAGGCGAAAGCGGGAAAGCCGATATCCAAAACATTGCCACGCACGAAATCGGACACGTCATAGGTCTGAACCACCCTCAAGATCAAGATGCCACCATGTTTCCCTATGGCGTCATGGGAGAAATTTTCAAAAGGACGCTGGCAAGCGACGATATCAAAGGAGCTTGTGATATCTACCCCATCGAAGGCGCGGTGGGCTGGCCTTGCAAAGATCAATCCGACTGTCTTGATGGTCTGGATTGCATAGAACACGAAGACTATGACTATGGCCTATGCTCTCATAGCTGCTACTGCGACCCCGACTGCTCATCGGATTTCCGTTGCATAGCAGGTTTTTGTACCCCTCCTGCAAAAGAAGTGAAAAAAATCGGTGGCAGTTGCTCGAAAACACTACCCTGCCAGACGCCTTACATCTGTCTCGACGGGTTATGCACCGACTTTTGCAGCGAAGACGCGCAATGTCCTGCTGGTTGGGATTGCGAAGAACTGGTGGAAGGCGGCAAAGCCTGCTACACGAGCGACACTCAAGCAGACGGCGATCAGACAGGACCGATTATAACAATCAACAAGATCAGCATTGATTTGACCTCTCCCCAGACACCCAGCACAAAGATCCACATAAACGCAATTGCCACAGGAGATGAAAACATCCACTGTCGCTTCTCCACTCGCTCCACGAACGGCGATTATACAAGCCTCAAAAGCTACTCCGAAACCTGCGAAGCCATCTGGTTGCCGGTGGAAATCGGCAATTACGAAATAATCATCGAAGCCCGTCAAGCCGATTCGAAAAACTGCCACGATACTCAAAGAAGTTTGCAATATACAATCACCGAAGACCCTAACGGGCCGCCACCGACTGACGGAGATAGCGACACCTCGGACGATTCGGGCGTAGCAGGAGACGGCGGCTCTTCAGGTTGCAGCGCACCTGTAAATTATCAAGGCATATTGCTTTTAATTTTATTGTCGGGAATTTTGTTCAGGCACAGGAAAGCGGCACTCAGTCTGAATTGACTTTCTTCTTCCCCAGAAGCGGCCACAGCATATCGACCGGCACCGGACGGCGACCATCTTTGAGGACTATCTTCAAAGCGTCTTTTTTTGCTTTCCAGACAAGCTTAGCCTTGCCCTTTGCAGCCCATTTGCTCAACTGGTAGGTGGAATAAGCGATATGGCGCGGTCCGTGGACCAACCACAAAGGCCAGGGGATGTTCTTCAAGGCCGCCAGCTCGTAGTTTCTCTGTATGTGGTAGAGCATAAAGTCCGGCAGTTTTTTCTCGGTGGGCGAGCGCTTGTGAAAAACGCGCACCTGCGGCAGGTATAGAGCCCTAAAGCCTGCACCACGAGCGCGAACGGCAAAATCGGTGTCTTCGTTGTTTATGAAGAACGACTCGTCGTACAAACCTATAGTCTCGTAGACTTCTCGCCGCATCATAATCGCCCCACCCGTTCCACAAAATATCTCAAACGGTTCCTCGTGCGGATCGACCTGCTTACCGACATCGAGCATATAGCCTCGCAATGACTTCAGATAAGCCATGCCTTTGCAATCGACCATGCGTCTGTCGAAGAAGTTTATCATCTGAGGCGAAAAGATATGGTAGTCGAGATATTTTTCGGCAGCTTTTGCAAGCTGTGAAAGCATATCGGGCGGGAACTCGGTATCAGTGTTGACGACGTACAAAAGATCGCCGACGGCTGCTTGGGCGGCGACGTTGTTGGCGTGGCAGAATCCGGTGTTCTCCTCAAGTGCAATCAGTTTTACCCAGGGGTATTTCTCCGCCACCATCTCGGGTGAGCCGTCACTGGAACCGTTATCAACCAGAATCGCCTCGAAGTCCCGGTATTCCTGTTCATGCAGAGACTTCAGGCAATGATCGAGATCGTCTTTCAGATTCCAGTTAATCAACAACAGAGAAATCATTGGAAACCGCCATTTGAATCGGTAAACATCTTGCTTTTAATAATACACGATAAACGAAGATGTATGCCAAAAGAACTTGTATTCCAAATATAAAAAGCCTCCCGGCTTGACCTCACTTCAAATCGACAATAGAATTTGGTATTGAAGCATTTCGAAGCACAATCGGAAAAGGTCTATGCAAAGAATTTTTGTTTATTCAATTTGTCTTATGTTGCTTATTTTTCTGACTTCCTGTGAGAAAGAAAAGGAAAGCATTGCGACACCTTCCCCAAAGACTGCAGTAGTAAAAAAGCAAGCACCTAAATGTCCCAAGCATAAAAACTGCGCCGAGCCAGAGAAACAATTAGACGAAGTGGCGAAGAAAACAATCGCTGGCCCTATACACCCATACAGAAAATTGTTCGAACAAGCAAAACCGGCAACTCCTTACATGGAAAAAGCCGCCCCTGAAAACAAGCTCAGAGCGGCAATCATTCAGGCCGCAGAAGGCAAATTGCCGAGCCTGGCAGGAAGAATTGATCTGATTTCCATACTTGGCCGCATGGAAAGCATAGACGAACACAAGGGCAAGACGGAGCGTGTGCTGGCCATGCTGGACGACAATCGCTGGTATCTAGCGGAAGTGGTCGAAGTAGGCCAGGAAGAATTGAAAGTCAAATTTTACGATGAAAGCAAAAAGAGCATTCACCGCACCCTGCTTCGCCCCGTGCTGCGTCCACGCCCCGAGCACGTAACCGTCGGGGACGAGTACTTGATCGACAGAAACGACAACGGCATTTTCCACCTGGCCCGTGTAGTCTTCAAAAAAGGCCACCGCCTGAATGTTATCTATATGGAAGACGGCTACAAAGAATCGATAATGTACAAAAAATCGGTTCTTTTCTCCCCGCGCCCCCGCTCTGCATCCCGTGCCGAATTCTCCGGCCAGCCGGTGCTGGCCCTCTGGGACGATGGCTATTTTTATCGTGCAGTAACGGACAAAGTGGAAGACGGCATTGTCAGCCTGCACTTTGAAGACGGACAAAAAGCGGAACTGCCCATAGACCGCACTCGTCTGCGTTCGGTGCCTGCTCCTCACTTCCTACAAAAAGGCGCACTAATGATGGGCAATCGCGGCGGCAAGGGCGCATATTTCGCCGGATGGTTGGAAGAACACCAAGGCAAACAGGTAACGCTACGCTATCTCAGCGACAACCACACCGAGACCCTTGACGTAGAAGAACTGGCCAATTTTTGATTTTATGGAAAACTCAAGCTTGAACTATTCCGAATCCCAGACCTGCAAGCCTTTGTAGTCCAGGTGGAAATCGACAGGAATGATGTCGATGCTTTCAAGGGCTCTCACTAAGCCGCGCCTGCGGTCAAAGTCAACATACAGAAGCAGATAGCCACCTGCACCCGCACCGAGAATCTTTCCACCGATGGCACCGTTTTCCAAAGCGGTTTTATATGCGTTAACGATGTGATCGGGATAAGCATGGGGATTCATGCGGCGCTTACTCTCGCCGGAGGCATGCAAAAGCTCACCGAATTTCTTGAGCTTACCGCGCAGAATAGCGTCTTTCATCTGGTAGGCCAAAGACTTCAACTCATCCATCGCGGCGATGGTATCATCGACACCGCTTTTGTAGCGCTCTATCTGCTTGTCGATAAGACCGCCGGATAAGCGCGTCTTTCCTGTGTAGCATAAAAGTAGATTGTATTCGAGGTCGTTTAATACAGGGCGCGGAACACGCAGAGGATTGACGATGGTGGCATCGGCTCGAAACTCTATCATGTTCATGCCACCGAAGGTGCAGGCATACTGATCCTGCTTGCCACCGGCGATTTTCAATTCTTTACGCTCTACCTGATAGGCCAACTCCGCGATTTCGTAATCCGTCATCGGACTACGGGTGTATGCGGAAAGCAAACCTATGACTAGCGTGGCAATAGCCGAAGAAGAACCCAAACCAGAGCCGGGAGGCGCATCGGAATGCAGGAATATCTCAACACCGTCTTTGAGCTTGAAGTGCTTCAAGACAGCTTTCACCAGCGCAAGCTCGCCTTCAATGCGGATTTCTTCACTGATATCGTATTTGACCTGAATATCGAAATCGAGTGAATGAATGGTGACGCTATGATCGTCGGTCTTCCTTATCGTGCCATAGGCATATTTATCTATGGTACAGGAAAGAACGAGGCCGCCGCGCTCTTTGTAATATGGAGCTACATCCGTTCCACCACCACCGAAACTGACCCGCAACGGCACTTTGGCACGCTTGGTTCTTCTCTTCATTTTTTACCCCTCGATAATCTCGTCTAAACTAATTGTGTATACTTTCTCCAATTGGGGCAAAAATGCAAAGTTTTATTTGAGTCCATGATGTTTTTTATAGATCGGGTCGGCTTCCTGTAGCTGACGGCGCATCACCTTGCCCACTAGGGTCTTAGGCAACTCGTCTATAAATTCCATGTATCCGGGAACCTTATAGTGCGTCAGGCTTTTTTTACACCACTCGTGCAATTGCTCTTCCGAAAGCTTGCCCTGCCACTCCTTGCGCAAAACCACCCAGGCTTTGATTTTTTCTCCCGTATCCGAGTCGGGCAGTCCGGCAACAGCTACTTCCAGAACGGCTTCATGACCACCGACCAATTCTTCGACTTCCTTGGGATAGACGGAATAGCCCTTGTATTTTATCAACTGTTTTTTACGATCACTGATGGAAACTCGGCCATATGCATCCATGTAACCGATATCGCCTGTCAACAACCAACGTTTACCGTCTTTCTCTATGATCGTCTCGGCGGTCTCTTCCGGTTGATTGAGGTATCCGACCATCACCTGCGGCCCAGCAATGGCAAGCTCTCCGATATGTTTTTCCTGGTCGGGTTCTTCGCCTTCCGGAACCGCGACTTTCTCGATATCGAAATTGGTGGCATCTACGATTTTCCATTCCGTCCCGACAAAAGGCAGACCTATTGTCCCGATTTTGCGGTTACCCCAGAAGGGCTGGGCAGAAACCACAGGCGAGGTTTCGGTCAAGCCGTAACCTTCGACAAGCTTTGCGTTGGTCTTGCTCTCAAAAGCTTCCAGAACAGGCTTATGCAAAGGCCCGGCTCCGGAAACACAGAAGGACAGCTTCTTTTGGACGCCGGATTTCTCGACACCCGGCAATTCTGACATGCGCTGGAAGAGGATCTCCGCTCCGGCGTACATGGTCAGATCGTCGGGACAATATTTGACAATCTTGTCCACCAACTCCTGCGTCTCGGGCGGACGCGGGAAAAGCATCGCCCATGCGCCGACAATCAAGGGGTTGTTCATCACTGCCGTCATTGCGAAACTATGAAATAAAGGCAGCACACCTACGGAGCAGCCGCCTTCTTTGATTTTGTAAATCCAGTGTTGGCACTGGTACGCGTTGGAATAGCAATTGAAATGCGAAAGCACAGCGGCCTTGGGAACGCCAGTCGTACCGCCTGTCATAATGTATGTGGCAATATCATCGGTATCGACTTCGACATCGGGCAACTCAGGTGCGGTCTTTATCATTTCCGAGAACAG
>CAYTHG010000070.1:0-13507 GCA_964437525.1 uncultured Myxococcales bacterium
TAATAAATGTCCCAAATTCGCACGAGCGGCATCCGTGGCATTTTTGATCGCTGCAAAGTTCTTGATGACCTTTTCAACCTTCTTATGATCCGCCAGCCAATCCGAATTGATGCTTAAAATCAAATCCAGCATCAAGCCCAGGCCCTTGGCGGTATTGGCGATACTCGCCGCACCCGACGCGTTGGTCGGATTCAGCAACTCATCAATCGTAAAACCCTCAAAGCCCTTCGTGAAGCGCACATCGTACACACCATCCGCAAGCGCAAGGGGAGTCTCGACATCGTCGCTTGGTGCAATAGGCGGCCAGCCCCACTCGAAACCAAGCAATTGCGCCCGGCCCGGAACCAGCGAGACTTCATCCGTTCCTTCGCCCGTAATCTCTGCACCATAGAAGACGAAGGTCGGGTTTTTGGCCATGATACCCAGCCCAGGCGAATCCTCAAGCCACGGAGCCGTGCGAGCGCCGTCGCGAAAATCCCGGCGCTCCGGCAGTGAGTCAAGAATATCCATGGCTATTTCCGTCGCCAATTCCATCGGTTCAGGATCGAGAACCGCATTCAAAAAGTCAGAGTCGCCGTTGACCAGACGAATTTCAATCATAGCAACCAGATCGTCAAAGAGGACGTGCTGAATCGCCGCCTCGTATAGAGTCACCCGGGAGTCTCCATCAATGTGCAAGGTAAAGGGATTCATCATCACCAGAGCGGCCGCCGTGCTTTCCGCCGAAAGCTGAGTCGGCTCCCCGTTTCGTCTGCGAGCCGGAGGCATGATCGCACCCAACAACAAAGGTTTGCCATCGGATGTCAGCAGCATGGTCGGAATCGGTGAATCTTCATCCGGGACGATCTCGACAATCACTTCACCCTCACCATCCACAGTGACCTCGCCACCGTTGCTCATCACTTTCGAGCCCTGCAAATCCACGGTACTGTCATCGGGCAAGTCAACATTCAGTGTTTCCGTTATCACACACAAACCCTGGCCGTTGTCCTGATATCCGGCAGCTTCATCACATATATCGCAGTGGTCGCCATCATATCCGTCGTTGCAATCGCAAACGATATCGCCGCTTGTGTCGTCACAGTCGCCATTACCGAAGCAGGAGTTGTCCAGGCACTCCTCATCTTCGATGCAGTCCTCATTGCCATCTTCGTGGAAGCCACCCAGACAGCGACCACAGGTGGCCACGCCAAGTTCATTCAGGCACTTTCGGTTGTCTGTTGCGCAAGGATCGTTCACGGAACAGGGATCGAACGGGTTGCAGACACCATCGCCGTAGTCATGGTAAGTGTCGTCGCAGACGCACTCGCCGGTCACGGAAACACAAACCTCGTGGTTGTCCATGTTGCAGGTAACCGGATCGGTGGTCTGGTCACAAGAACCGCTGACACAGGTATTCACGCCATTGCAGGCGTTGGCGTCGTCGTCGCAGAGCTCGCCATCGTCAACAAAGCTATCAGTCGGGCAATCATTATTCACGCCATCACAGACTTCGGCCACATCGCACTCGCCAACAGAAGCACGGCATTCATAATCCGTACCGCGAAGCGACCAGTCATTCTTGTTGGCAGCAGAATCACAGACCGAGCAATCATGATCGGGGTTTTCCGTCCCATCGGCAATGCAGGTGGCGTTGATGTCACAGTAGCCCGTGTCGCAGACACATTGCCCCGTACCCGCTTCGCAGATTCTGTAATCGTCTGCATTACAAGGATCAGGATCGCAGGGATTGTCCGTACAGGCATCGCCCAAGATATTCCAATGCCAGCCGTTGTCAGCATCACAGGCTTCGCAATTGTCGCCAAGATAGCCAGTCGCACATGTACAAACCGGAACACCGGTGTCGTCGGTGCAATCACCATGGCCGTTGCAGGTGTTGTCGCCGCAGGCTAGGTCTTCAACGCAGACATCGCCATCTAAGTGATATCCACCGATGCAATCACCACACTCGGCCACACCCTGGTTGTTCTCGCATACTCGGCGTTCATCAGCACAGGCTGTGTCAGAAGAGCAAGGATCGGACAACTTGCAACTTCCATCGCCGTAATCCTCGAAACCATCGTCACAGGAGCAAACAGCATTGCCTTCGCCATCGTTGGCACAGGCGGTTTTGTTGGCATCCTCGCAAGGGTTCGGGACGCAAGGATCGGTAGTTTCCTGCTCGGTATCACCGTCGATTGTATCACCATCTACAGTATCGGCATCTGCATCGCCATCGGTAACCGATGCATCACCATCCGTAACGGACTGATCCCCATCCGGGTCGGTCGAACCGGAGCCGCCGTCTGAGCTACAACCGGACAAAACCAGCAATACCATCACAATACAAACAATCAATAAACGACTTTTATTCATCGACATCACTCCCTTATGTGAAAGGAAAATCCCGTAATTATTTATTTGTTTGAACCACAGGCGTAAATTACCATAATTGGCAGAACAGTTGCAAGATATTCGCTGAAAAATGGGAAATAATTGGTGAACAATCCTGAAGAATTACATTATGTTTTGAAATCCCATCACCTTTAAAACCTCCAGCGGATCGAGATCTGCAAGTTTCAGGATTTTACGCAGCTGCGGAGAACCTGTTGTAGCTGTCCCTGCTGCTGTTGCCCCTATCGTAGCTTCCCATACAACACAGGAAGCAAGTGGAAAATGCACAGAGAAAACATGGTCCACCTTCCATATTTTCTTATGCTTCCAATGAAGCTGCCTCAACGATCTTCTGGAACTCTGACAGAAATTCAGGAGCTTCCTTCGACAAGAAACGCACGATGCGGGCGTTATCAAGTAATGTGGTCAGATAGTTTCGACACACGACAAGGTTCAGCATGTTTCGTGCGTAGGTGTCGGTCACCAGTTGAAAATCACGCTCAATTGTTTCCATCTCATTTTCCATGCGGGCAATGTCTGCCGAGCTTACACCATCGCCTTCCTTCGGTGTGTCAGCATGAATGAGTTGCTCATTCGGGCTCGCCAGGTACATAGCACGGGCATAGGGAGTGGTGTAATTGTTGGATGCAATCATCAATTCCGCCATCTCAATCTGGCGCATGGGTTTAACCTGTTTGTAAAACTTGATCGCCTTGGCTGTGATGATTTTATCCTTCAACAAAGACACCGCCTCCGCGCAAACACCGGCAAGCAGGGATCGTTTTTCTTTGATTTTCTTGATATCTAAATCCAGTGCCTTGGCCAAACGCTCCTCTGACACACCGCTATCCAAGGCTTTTAGGATCATGAAATGCTCTTGAATAGTCGATACGCGATTCAATTGATGATTATAGGTGTAGGCTTCGTCGTCTGTGCTAATCAGGCAAAGCGTCTCGCCGACACCCATTTCAGTGAGTACGTCGAGTCGTAAGTGACCATCCAAAAGCGTGTATTTACCATTTTTGGTCGCTTTCTTGTTCTGCGGATAAACGATCAACGGTTCGATTATTCCGACATCCTGTACAGAGGCTGCGATGCGCCGATACTTCATCTGTTTCCTGATGTTTTTGGGTAGTAGTTTGACTGGCTCAATAAGATTCAGAGGTAGCATCACACCCTCTGGTTCGAAGGCCATTTTCACTTTGTCAGTCATCGGACTCCTCTCTTCAGACACTTGTTTTTATCTGTTCGCCCATATATTTTGGCATCGTGTCTAGCTTTTCTGCGCGAAGCAGGTTGATAAAGTTGTCATCGACAAATAGTTCTTTCATCGCCTGTACGATGAACATCAAACGCGATTCACTCAGCTTTGCCTTTTTTACAAACAGTTTCTGGCGCTTAACCTCCTGCTTATAGTGGCGCACCAAGTCGTCGGCGCTTGATGGTTTACGCTTCTGTCCCGGTGTAGGCTTCCACTTTTTCCCATATTGGCGTCGTTCCTCTAAAATGCTTTTTACTCGTAGCAGTTTCTTGCCACGCAATTTGCCTGTCTCGTAGGCATCTGCAAGCAATGCCTGTGTTTCCTTGTCGGTTGCAGACACAATGCTCACAGCCATGCTGATCGGGATGGTACCGTTTTCGACCGCCCGTAGCAGTCGCTCTTCGCCGGTCGTCCACAGATTCAGCAGGGCTGACACATAAGAATTTGTCAGATCAACTTTTTCGGCTATTTGCTTGGAAGTATATCCTTTCTCTTTGAGTACCATAATATGCTGAATGTGTTCAAAGCGGGTGGGTTGTCTTCGGGCCAGGTTTTCGACCAGACTCATAACGAAGCGGTCTTCCTGATCCGAGTTCACCACTCTGGCAGGGATCTTGGACTCTCCCAAGGCCAGATATGCCTCCAATCGGCCCTGTCCGCATACCAGATCGTAATTGGGTTTACCCGTTCCCGCTTTTTTGCATTTACTAACCGTGATGGGCTTCTTCAAGCCCAAGCGACGGATATTATCCACAATCAGTTGAAACTTCTTTAGATTGCGTGAGCGGGGATTAACAACCCGAATACTGTCTATTGGGATCATCGTTACAGTCGTTGTGTTTATATCTATTCCCATCCTTGTTTACCTTTCATTAGGCCACCCATTCCAAAGTTACTCGCGTAGTCAGTTGGTAGAAGAAATCAAGATCATCGTAGCGATACACGTCGAGGTAGGATCCGTTTTCTTCTGCCAGCCGCAGTTTGTCCATGGTCATATCAATGGAGGGCAGCAGATAATAATCCAGCGTGTTTTCGTTTGATTCATCCATCCGAGCCGCGATGGTGATATCGGGTTGCAAACCGTGTTCCATACGAATGTTCCAGCGATGCGATCCGCTTTGTGTGATTGTGCAGCGCGAGAGCACCAGGGATACCAGAATCTCCTGATTGACCAGCAGGAGACCCGTTTCATCGTCCAACTCGACAATCGAACCCTGCGCTTCCAGTTGCTTCACCACATCAGCCACAACCCGAGGGTGTTTTTCGCGCAAGCGGCGATTGATCTCGATAAACCGATAATCGAATTTTGGCGTGTAACCGACCAGATGATAGGCCCGGTTCAGGCCGCCGAACCGTGACTGGTAGGCTCCGGATGAAGGCATGCCTTCGGTCTCGTCGATCAGGATGCCGGAGATGCGCCTGTGCCGATTGTAGAGTCTGCCCAGTTTTTCCAGCATTTCCTCATCGGAGAAGCGCCGGTTGCGCTCCATGATGATGCCCTGCGCCTGGTGAAAGAGATTAGGGTCCACGACCCCTTCAAAGGCGTGGTCCTTACGCACCCATTTCTCCGGCGGGTTCTTCTCCCGCTTGCACTTGAGCTTGAAAGACTGACGATTGAAGATGTTATGGCCGATGTACTTTTCGTTGGTCAGAACCTGCCGTACACTTCCACGCGTCCAGAGCCGGGACAGATCGGTCAGAATGCCCTTGGTGTTGAGTATGTCCGCGATCTCCGCCTCCATTCGACCCTCCTTTACGAAGGCGCGGTACATCCAGCTCACGGTTTCCACTTCCTCATCGGGTCCCGGAGCCAGCACCACCCGATCGGTTTGCAAGGATTTCTGCTCACCGTGAGCCAGGATACCTTTCTCGTCGCCTTGTTCATTTATCAACATGCGCCGAAGTCCAAAGCCCGCCATGCCACCCTGGCGATAACCGAGCTGAATCAGGCGGCACTGTCCGTTAAACACCTTGACCGACAGTTCGCGCGAGTATTCTGCGGCCATCGCCCGCTTGACGGCCTTCAGTACATCCGTGCCAATCGACCCATCGTTCTTGAACTGCTCGGCGCAGTAGTGGACGGAAATACCTGCCCGGCTACAGATGTAATCGTAGTGGGCCGCCTCATCCGTGTTTTGAAAGCGTCCCCAACGCGAGATATCGTAAGCCAAAATTACCTTGAAATCCGCCTTGCCTGACTTTACCGTATTCAAGAGTCGCTTCAGCGATTTCCGCCCCTCGATGTTGAGTCCGGATTTTCCCTCGTCGGCAAAAATCTCGACGATTTCAAAATTGTTGGCCACCGCGTAAGCTCGTATCACATCCGCCTGGTTTTCCGTTGAGTACTGCTGGTGCTCCGTGCTCATGCGGACATACATTGCGGCGGGGATCAGCGGATTCAAGCCGCTGCCAGAATTTTCAGTTTCTATCGTGTTCGTCGTCATGTACGGATTCCTCGGATTTAGTGTCAGGGGTTTCGTAGTCTGGATTAAGCTTTATCGCCTGTGAACTTGCGCCATCGGTATCATGGAATAATTTTTCAAGCTTGATACTGCGATCTGACAGAAGGCAAATCTGCACTGCGTGGAAAATTGCAGGATCAACCAACGGCTCGAAGACGTCTGGGATGCGTAGCGCAGCGTGGCAGTTGGTGCCGATGTAAAATGGATCTGAAAGCAGATTGTCAAGTAATCGAGTCGACCATATCTTTTTTCCTGAAGGTGCTGGGACCTGTTGGGCTCGCAAAAGATGAAGAATTTCTGTGCGGCTTTTATTTTGCTCAGAATACAGATTGAAGATGAGCCTCACAATATCAGCTTCGACTGGCCTTCCCCGTACCAGGATACGTCGCTTGGTTTTACTGCTAGCAATATTCAATCCGTATGGAGCAACCTTCCCGACAAAGTTTCCAGCTATGAAACGCTTTATGATAGCAATGGCAGACTGATTGTATTTCCAGGCAGCCTGTTCTTTCTTTTGATCCGGCAGGTTCCATAAGAAAATTGAATGCAGACCGGAAGCGATCAATTCATCATCTATCCACTTGCGCCAGTCTGGTGGTGTATCGGAAAAAGCTATGATGACTCGGTTTGGGGCTTCGGAAAGGAAGGATGCTACTTCTGCGTCGCTTGGATTGGTCAGTTTAAAATCGGGTTGCGCGAGTTGGCGGCTGTTTAGATACGATGCAAATTGGTGTTCCAGGCTTGCCATGTGCCTTTCTCCATCTTTTTCCAACCACAAGATCGCCAGAGTTTTTCTTCCGTTCTGTGAGTTGGATGTTCTAGGCATTTTCCCTCCGAATGATGCTATCGCCAGTTTGGATCTGTGTGATCCCTCTAGTTACAGTTTGACTCGCGTCTGACAACAGGGCGTTTCTGTTCAGGAAAGTCAAGTTAATTCAGGGGGTTATCGAAACTTAAACTTCCGTACATCTTGCAAGGAGAAGAAGTCTCGTGATCTTGCAAGCTTATGCTGGAAAAAGAGAGCATGGAGTGACTCCGAGAATTTTCTTCCCAGCGTGTTTCATGCAGCAACGATCTTTTACGGGTTTGCACTTCATTGAACATATTTCAAAAACATAGATAAGCAATAATGGTAAGTGACAACAGTTGGCCAGGATCGCAATGAAATTCGGTGAATGCTTGCTCCTTCAGGCAGCTTGGCATAGGATATTTCCATTCTATTAGAGTGGCATTTCAGACTGAGGGAAATACCAATGCGAGTTTTTTTGTGTGGCCTTATTGCTGTAGCATTATTTGGCGTGTTTTGTGTAGATTCCACCACCGCTTTTCCTTCTTTCAACCTTGAGATTCAATCGGTTGTGGCGGCGGAACATGTGGAGTTAATCGGGACGATGACAAGCCGAACCTCTGTCAGAGAAAGATCCGATCTTGACTCAAAGACACTGAAGAAAACAAGCAAGGGCGATATGGGCAAGGTGACGCTGCGCAAGAAACGCTGGGTTAAAATAGATTTTGGTGATGGAGTTGAGGGTTGGGTTCCGGCGCGTTTTGTCAAGCTTGAGGAGAAGCTTGTTAAGCCTGTGGCAGTTGCCCCTGTCGTACTTCCTCCTGTTGAGGAAGCTCCTGCTAAAGTTCAGGAGCCAGAGACTCAGAGTAAAGCACAAAACACAAAAGATGACGAGAAGTCCAGTAAGGGTAGGGCGCTGGCCGCATTGAACCTAACCTGTCAGAACAACGAACTGGACGCCAAGCAGTTGCAGAGCCTGAACGCCAAGGTAATGGGCGTATTGCGTAAGGATTTTGGAAGCTCACTGGTGACGCAATCGGAGCTTTTAGAATGGATGCAGTTCGGCAAGGAATCGGAGAAGCTTGAATGTTCTTCCAACAAGGAGTGCATGGTCAGCATCTCCAATCAGGCCAACAGCGATCTTGTTTTCGGTGGTAAAGTCGGCAAAGTCGGCAATATCTTGACCGTCAACCTATATATTCTCGACAACAAAAAGGCAGAGACCGTATCAAGGGCCAGTGGCGAAGCGGCGAGTATAAGCGAACTTGAAGAGGCTGCGGTTGATGCTGCAAAGCGACTTATCAAAGACATGAACCAGTTGAGCAACAAGCTTTCCGTGAGTATATCCGAGCTTGGCAAGAATCCTCAGATTGCCATTATGGACTTTACCGCATCCGGTGTGGACAAGTCTCTGGCCAAGAACATCACCGATGTGGTCACTGTGGAACTCAAGCAATTTGAAGGTTTCAAGATCATCTCCCGCCAGGAGATAGCCGCCATGCTTGACTTTGAAGCTGTCAAGCAGGGCATGGGCTGTGATGACGAGGGCTGCTTTGCAGAAATCGGCAACGCTCTCGGAGTTGGCTTTCTGGTGGTCGGAAGCATCGGACTGGTGGAGAAGACTTACATCATCAACATCAAAGTTCTGGACATGCATGAGACCAAGATCATAGGTCGCGAGCAGGAGAACTTCGTCGGTCCGGCAGATGGGCTTTTGCCTGCGGCGCGTTTCTGCCTGCGTCGCGTTTTCGGCTCGCCATACAAAGGCGAGGGCTTGATGAAGATGACTGTCAATGAGAAGAAGGCGGATGTCTCTATCAACGGCAAGTCCTTTGGATTGTATCCCGACTTAAAACTACCGGAGGCCTTTGCCGCCGGTAAATACAGAATCGAAGTCAGCAAAGACGACTTCTATCCGGTCGCACGCGATATCTACGTAGAACCTGCCCGACAGACGCAGGTGCAGTTCGTGCTTGAGGAAGAGCCACCGAAGTGGTGGGAGACATGGTGGTTCTGGACGACAGTTGGTGTGGTCGTGGCCGGTGGCGTGACCACAGGGGCGGTGCTGGGTACCATGAGCGGCGACAGTCCCGATAGCGGCAATCTGGACATAAGGGTCCAATAATGGAGAGCGCAATGAACACAAGACGTAAACTGTGGATATGCATATTGTCGATTATTGCATCGTGCTTTTTTTTGCAATGCCAGAGCACTCCCGAGCCCGGCAGCATCTCTATCGTGTTTGACTGGCAGGATGATCCTCCTTCAGAAGACGACGGTTTGTTTGTCTGGGCCAAAGTTGAGCGACGAGCGCAGGCCGCCGGAGCTGGCACGCAGATCGGCGACTCCGATATGGTTTCCTACGCCAAAGACATGAACTTGCCCATCGGCGACGTTCCCAACGGGGAGAATCTTGTCATCGTTATCGAGATCAAGGAGAGCGAATCCAAAAGCGCCAGAGCCTTGTATTTCGGGGAGTCGCAGCCATTCAGTCTTGAAGTTGGCAAGCATACCGAAGTGAAGGTGAGCCTGTCTCTGACTTCCACGCCCAAGGCTCCGGAAGATGAGGGAGAGACAGCCAGCGCTGTCGTTGCTATTGTGGAAGCTGAAGAAACCGGCGGTTACGTAAATAAAAACAAAGTCACACTGGCATTTATGGCCGAGAAAGCCTCCAAGGTTATAGTTGCAAACGACATGGCTTTTTCTCTGGCCCTTATAAATACTGAGCTTGCGGATCTTGAAAAAGACGGAGAGCGTTATCTGTTGCCCCGGGATCTGAATGAGGCCTTGTGCGGCGATGGCTTACAACCATGCGAGGACGGGCCGCGGCGAGTGTTCATAAAGCTTGCAAACGAGCAGGGCTATGAGTCGGAAGTTTACTCGGTGCAGGTTATGCTGGATACGATAGCGCCTACCATATCGAGCCGAATAGCCGTTTCCCCTCAGAAGGCGAACGCGGAATCAAACATATTGCTTACGGTCGCGCCATCGGAGACTCTCGTGGAAGCGCCCGTGCTGCATGTGTTTCCTGATGACATCGACTTTGGAGAGCCGCAGAAAGACGAAGAAACCGGAACCTACATTTACAGTTACCAGGCGGATTCCAACGCGGTGGAAGCACAGGAATACACTTTCAGTGTAGATCTGCTTGATCTGGCAGGTAATGAGACAAAAGGTGTGGAAGTACCGGGAACCCTCACCGTTGACCGCACTGCCCCAAAGATCATGGCCGAGAGCGCTTCCTTTGAATCGGGAACCCGCTTTACAAAGAATCAGGAAGTCAAGGTGGACTTCGAGCTTAGTGAGCTTCTCGCGGAGCTTCCAATCGTTGGCATAGGCAAGCAGGCCATGGATTGCAGCATGGATGGAACGAGTGTGTCCTGCACCTATAGCACCAGCGCCGACGGCACGGAGGAAGAAGGCTCCCAGATCCTGCGCGTGCAGATGATGGATGAGGCTGGCAATACGAACAGTCAGGCCTTGGGAACTCAGGTGGAGTTTGACTTCTCTGCGCCGGAGTTGGTCTCCAGTTCAGTAAGCCCGCAGTATGCAAAGCTTGGATCCTTAGTAACTTTAAAAGCGACGCTGAATGAAGACTTGAAGGAAAATATCGAACCTGCGCTGGAGACGGACATCTCCGGCTGGTCCCAGCCCGTTTATGAGCAGGAGTCCAGAACATGGACATGGACCAGAACAGTAGAGAGCGCGGATGACAACGGGACTTACGAAATCAAACTCAAAGGTCTGCAAGACTCGTTAGGTAACGACATGTCTGAAGGCGCGTCCTTTGCACTAGGCTCATTCTCTATTGACGCCGTGCCTCCGGAAGCCGGGTCCCTGGTGTTGACACCTCCTTCCGGCAAGGTCAAAGAAGGCGAGACAGTGCGAGTGAGTTTCTCAATTGACGAAGAAGAAACACTGGCCGCCGATTACCCAAAAGTTTACTTCGGCAGCCCGGAAGTACCCATGACTCCTGTAGAAAGCAAGGTAAGCGGGTATACTTTCGAGCATTTTGTATCTTCAAGCGATAGCGGACTTGTCACGGTAAGTGTTGACCTGCTTGATGCTGCTGGCAATCCTAAGACGGAAATTGCCGGTACTGTGGAAGTCGACAATGATGGCCCGGAACTGGAAATAGATATAATTCCTGTCACCAGCCTTGAATTTCCAGCGCCTTTAGGGCAAGTGGTTTCCGTTACGGTGACTTCGAACGAAGAACTCGACACAGGATCGCTCATCTTCAACAATGGGGATATCGCATTTACTGAGCCTCAGGAAATATCCCCGTTATCGAACACCTGGAAATACAAGGTCACATCCGATGATGACGGCGGTCCGTTCATCGTCAGCGTGACAGCCTCTGATATCGCAGGCAACCCCATAGAAGGAGCTGTCACCGAGCAGTTCTATATGGATGGCGTCAAGCCTCAACTTGGCAATGCAGAACTTTACCCTGCAAAGGTGAAAGGCAATCAGCAATATTATCTAGGCTTCGATGTCAGCGAAGTCCTCCCGCAAGTGCCCACTGTCTCTGCCTCTAACGATGAGACTACGCTTTCAATGGTGACGGCGGAGAACGTGCCCGAGCAGCTCAACGGCTACACATATGTGTTTGAAGGCACCGCACCCGAAAGCGGGCAGGGTTCTCCTTTTTATGTGATTAATGTCGAATTGCAAGACAAGGCCGGAAACAGTGCGGCATATTCTCCAAAGACTGTGGAGGTCGATAATGCCGCGCCGGAACTGATTCTAACGGCTTCGCCGGATACGGACGCGGATCATCCTGTACCCAAGGGACAGGTTGTCTCATTGACACTGTCCAGTAACGAAGCTCTCGATCCGAGTAGTATTGAAGATAACGGCACCCTAGATGACTGGACGGCCCCGGTGGAGCTTTCCACGACTGGTAATACGTGGCGCTACACGGTAAAGGATACGGATGAGGGAGAAAAGACGGTCACTCTTACGGCCAGCGACGAAGCGGGTAATCCTGCACAAGAAGAAAAATCCGTCACGATCCATGTGGACGGCACTTCTCCGCAGATAGGCATAACAGACAACCTGCGACAGGAACTGGTGACACAGGGAGCCTACCACTTTGAAATAGCCTTCCATGTGGAAGACAACGCCTTGGATACATTGTCTGTTCTGCTGGAGAATGAAGGAAGTTTCTCACAAGCTATGACTGAACGGGACAACGGAGACCCGAACCTGTACACGTATGAGATCAATGTGGACACTACCACAAACGAGGACGCGCAGTCGTCGTCGCTGTTTACGGCTCGGATTGCTGTAGCAGACAAGGCAGGGAACCGCAACACTAAGTTCTCCAATACCTTGCAACTGGATACCCAAGCTCCAAATATAGTCAGATTTGAATTGACGCCCGCTTACGTGAAGGAAGCGGCCACGGTTCGAGTTATCCTGACAGCGGATCAAGTGATGCAGGCCGCGCCGGATTTGAACGCCACACTTGGTGCAACCGTTATCGCCTTTGCCATGCAAGAAGAGAAACGCGGTAAAAGAGGCGAGATCAGCTATGTATATATTGGAACTGTTCCAGAGTCGGCGGACGAGGGGCAATATGTTTTCTCGCAGCTTGTCCTTGAAGATGAAGCCGGGAATGTGAGCGGGAGTATCGATCCTCTAAGCGTCAACTACGAAGCATACTTTACCGTGGACAATGCGGATCCTGCAATCGTGAACGAGGGTGATTATCCCATAGCCTTAAGCCACGAGGTCGTGGCGTCGGATACTCTCTTTACTGTCAGTTTCAATGTGGAGGAAAGCAATCCGCTGCAAGGCAATCCCATAGTACGCGTGGGCGGACAGTTGATGACAAAGAAATTCCAGCCGGAAGCGAACTACGCCTACACCTATGAATACACGCCGCACAAAGACGCTCCGGACACGCACGGCATAAAGGAAATTGCTATCTCGGTTACTGATAAGGCCGGAAATGTGGGCTCGGCTGATACGAGCATCGAGTATGACTTCAATCCGCCGCAGATCCAAGACAGTCACCATATTCCCGAACCCGCAAACCTTGGCAGCACGATCAAGTATTACATCTCGACCGACGAAGCCCTCGACACTTCAGCCGGAGCGAGTGAACTTTCCTTGGCAAGCGACTTGAGCGGTTTCGGCGCGGCTACGGGTGCGGGTGATAGTTTTTCGTGGACAAGGACTCAAGCGGTTGCGGCTGGCGAACACGGTTTGCATGAGGCGAGCGTGGCCAAGCTGTGTGATGAGCTAGGTAACTGCGCGGAGGATGTAGCCCTCTCAGCCATAGATGTTGACGCTCAGTCCGCAAAGATACAGTATTTCAGAATATGTTATGATGACGGTACTCAATTACCCTGTAACGAAGAGGCACAAAAAGACATCTTCAGTGCACAGACAAATTTCAATTCCATGAAGATCAGCTTTGAGCTTTCGCAAGCTGCGTATTCTCTGTTGGTCAATGTGGGAGATGAAGAGCTTAGCTGTACGCCGAATCAACTCGCCTATATTTGCAGGCACACGGTAGCAGAACCGGAAGAAAAAACGGAAAATCAGGTCGTTACAGAGCTTGTATGGGTTACGAGTACTGATGATGCGGGTAACACCGACTTTGAGATCGGA
>CAYTHG010000071.1:0-13338 GCA_964437525.1 uncultured Myxococcales bacterium
CAATGAAATGAAGCTGGTTTATTTGTACAATTTGCCTAAAAAAGATCTTCATGCTATATCTAAAAATACAAGCACGCATTATTTTTGTGGGGAGAGGCCTTTAGAAGGAGGATGTGTGCTTGTGTCTGACCGCTTATCTTGAAAAATACGCATATTGTTTGTAAGTCCAACTTTACTTAGAAGGGGAAAATCGACATGCCTGAAAACAATGATAATAAGAACGAAAACAAAAAGAAGTCCGCTTTCTCTCTGGGCGATACCAGACCGCTTGTCGTGGTTTTGGCGATCATAATCATAATTATCATCGTCCTGGCTTTTCGTGTCGGATCAAAAACCGATGTCGACAATATCACCTTCGACATGAAGGAGTTGAAAAACAGGATAGAAACTCTCTCTTTCGATCTTGGAGACTTCAAAAAGAAGTACGATCGCTTTGGCGGGCAGGCCATAGCTTTGCCATGTGAAGGCATCTGTGAGATCGGTAACGGGCTGTTTGTTCATAATGTGACCGCAAACCATGTAAAAGCGGAAAAGAAGGTCATCTTGTCGGGTGAGATTATAAACGGTATGGCATTGAGAATGGACAACATAAAAATGGTCTTCTCGTGGTTGGCCGAATATCCCTTCGAGGTTCCCTCGGTCGGGTCGGGCGAAGCCGTGCCGTTTACTGTGGTTTTGAAAGACGTATCCGAAGCACCCAAGGAAGGCGCTTTCGTCTTGAAGTCCGCAGACCTTTACTATCAGAAGCTAATGAAGGCTGGCATCAAGTAAGCAAAGACTGCTTGTCTATATTGCGTCGGTGGGCAGGGCAATGAAATTGAGCAACCTGCCTGTCCTGCCGCCGTCGCGTCTCCAGGAATAAAAGCTCCTGTCGCTGCAGGCTGTGCAGGTAGAGACATTGATGATGTTCTGGGGTTCCAGGCCGGCTTCGAGAAGTTGCATTTCTATGCAGGTGCCAAGGTCAAGCGATACTTTGCCATCAGTAGTTTTTCCGACGGAATTTCCTCCGAAGACATTACGAAAATCCTGAGCCAGCGAGTTTTCGACTTCATAGCAGCAGGGTCCGATTCCGGGGCCGATAGCGGCTTGGATTTCGCTTGGGGCCACGCCGAAGTTAATAGCCATTTTCTCCACACCTTGGGAAGCTATGTCGTTTATCGTTCCGCGCCAGCCGGAATGCAGTGCGCCGATGGCTTTTGAGTTTGGGGCGTAAAGCAATATGGGGACACAATCGGCGGTTTTGATGCCTATCATCAATCCGGGGCGATTGCTTACGATTCCATCGCAGCGGATCTGGTCGGAGCCCGGAACGAAAAGGTCGTCTTTTCCAACTACAAGTATGTTGTTGCTGTGTATTTGCTTGACTGTCAGAAGTTCGGTAAAGCGGTGGTTGCAGGAGTTTAAAGCACCGGCTTTGGCAAAATCAAGGGATTCATGCTTGAGCCTCTCCAGTTCCAACTCATCGGCATTCTGGAAATCCACATCAAAGCAGGCCAGCCCGAAGCCATGTGTGGGACCGGACTGGGTCTCCCACTGGCGAACGCGGATGAACTCCTGGCCCTTGTCAGCCATAGGTTTCCTCTAGCCATTGCAGAAGATCCGAGAAGTCTTCAGGCTCGGGTTGGGTGAAGCTCAATTCTTCTCCGGTGACGGGATGTTTGAATCTGAGTATTTTTGCATGCAGCATGAAGCGCTTGACCTGCTGCAGTCTTTCTTGCAGCTTTTTAGACAGGATTTTGTTTACTCGTCTGTCGCCGTTGTAGGTTTTGTCTCCGACGATGGGATATTTGCTGTCTGAGAGGTGTACCCTGATCTGGTGGGTTCTGCCGGTTTCTAAAACAGCCGATACTAATGAGATTTCGCTGTAGCGGGCCAGCGTCTTGATATGTGTAACCGAGGGCTTGCCGCGTTTGGATTTGGTGGAGAATCTTTTTCTGTCTTTGTCGTGGCGACCGATTGGCAAGTCTATTGTTAACTCGTCTTTCGGAATTATACCGAAAACCAGAGCGCGGTATTCTTTATGAACTTCGTGCCTGTCGAACTGTTCCCGCATCAGCGCCAGAGCTTTTTCGTCTTTCATGGCTATCAACAGGCCGCTTGTGTCTTTATCCAGCCTGTGGACGATGCCGGGGCGCAACTCTCCTGCAATCGGTTTCAAATCTTTGCAGTGGTACAGCAAAAAATTGACCAGTGTTCCCGACGGGTGGCCGGGGGCCGGGTGGACGACCAAGCCTGACGGCTTGTTGACGACAATCAGATACTCGTCTTCGTATACCACCTCAACCGGCAGGTCTTCGGGAATCAGGTCTACCTTGTGGATTTCCGGTTCGCGCCAGTATACAAACTCGCCGGCTTTAAGCTTTTTACCGGCGGCTGTTTTTCGGCCTGCGATTTCCACTTCACCGTTTTCAATCTGCTTGGCTATACGGCTGCGTGAGTAGCCGGTGCGAGCGGCTAAAAAATAGTCAAGGCGTACCCCTGCGTCTTCGGGGCCGACCTCGAAGGTTTCTTTTATTTGATCATTCACTTTTTTAATTTACCAGATGTTGGATTCAATATTTGCTTTAGGCTTTAACAGGATATCCACTAAAGCCCGCTGGAAGAAATTGGTCTCGGATCTGAGATCTTCTGAAACACGGCTGCCGTATAGTTTCAGTCCTTCGCCTATTTCTTCTCTCATCAGTTCAAACAGGTTGTCGTGCTGTATTCCCTCAATGACTTTTTTCTCATTGTATAATGCAAGATCCGAGGCTATTGCCCGCGCCAGGCGTCTCGCTGCTTCCGGTCTGTCAATCAATGCCATTTCGTGCCCCAATCCAATAAATAGAATCTTGCATGAATACTAGCAAAGGGGAGGGATTCGGTCAAATTATGCTTTATGAGTTGATAAATTTTCATAACTGTATATAGAATCTTCATTCGAGCGTAAGCTCGGTTTTGGTGCGCCGCCTGTCTTGTTTCTTTCGAGAAGGAGGTATTTATGCGAAGATTATTCTCTGTGGTTTTTCTTGCCATTTTTATTCTATCGGTCTTTGTCGCTTTCGCTCAGGCCGCAGAATTACCGCTTGAAGCCTACAATCCGCATCTTATGAAGGATGAATTTTACTCCGAGCAATGGTCGGCTTCGATCTGGGCCGAAAACGGCTATTACGTTCATGTTCAGTTCGCCATCTCCAATATCGGCATGGGCGATCACAAGGGAGTCGTAAAAGTCGAAGTAACTCATCCCGATGAGAAACGCGAAGGCGCTTATTTGCGCGTGAATGGGGATTGGAATTACGAGAAGGAAGTCTTCAAGCTTAATTTCAATGGCAATGTCTGGGAAAAACAGGGCGAGAAATTTCACGTCAAAGCCGGAGACGACGATATAAATACGGAATTGACTTTGACGGTCGAGTCCGATCCCTGGCGACCCGGCGGCAAGAGAGGCTTTTATCGCAGGGGTAAGAACATCTATGATTCGGTTCTGTTGGCACCGCGTATGAAGGCCGAAGGTGTTTTGAACCTGAAAGGTAAAAAGCTTGCGATTAAGGGCCAGGGGCTTTGGGATCACAGTTTCTCTAACATTGCGCCCCATAAACTAGCCAAGCGCTGGCTTAAGTTCAAATACTACGACGGCGATTTCACCATGCTTTTCACGGGTTTGGCGGAGCCTTCAAGCGGTAAGGACATCAATCGTTCCTGGATCTGGATGGGCAAAGGCGACAAAACCCTATTTCATGCCATGAATCCAAAAGTGAAATATGCAGACGAAAAAGAAGAGGGCAAATACAAGGTTCCTCAAAAGATTCTCATCCGCACCAAAAGCGGCAAGCGCTCACTGGGTGTGGACATAAGGCAGAAAAAGCTTTTACGTCGCAAGGATGCCTTGATGAACTTGTCCAAAGTCGAGCGCTTTGTTGTCGAGCGTTTTGCCGCCCCCATCGACTACACCTTCAACGGCGATTTCCTGATTCAGTTGTCTGTGCCCGGCAAGGATGGCGGTGAGCCCAAGGTCATTAAAATCAAGGGTAATAGCGATTACGTGATGCAGTATCTTAACAAGTAAAGCTGTATCCGGTCGGCAAGAGGCAATTTGGGTTTGTAAGAAAAAAGTTGCAATAGTATAAAGTCTTTTTGTTTTCTTGCCATTATCGGTTATTATCGAATCACAAGCATGGAATTGAGGCTTTTACGCAGTCCACTTCTTTTGCTTGTGCTATCTTCGGGTATGTAAGGTGCCGATTTGTCGATAGAGACGGGAAGCATCAACTAGACTCAACCTGCCTTAGTTATCCCGGTTATCCCTCATATAAGGGATCTTCGACATGGAACATTGGAAGTTGTCATGATGCCTGTAATGATAACTATATCTTGTATACTCAAATAATCTTTTTGGGCCGCTTTAAGGGTTTGCTGTCGCTGTATTGTGGTGTCGGTATTCTGGTGCGAGGTTGTGTATTGATGGCGAATCGGTAAACGTAGATTGAAAAAGATGTTGTTATCGTTATCTAAAGACGTAACTCATGTTTTTGAAGAGGAGATCAAATGAGGGGAATAATTACCGCAACCAAGCTTGCAAGCGGCTTCGGTGAAAATGCTCTGGCCGCCTTGGTCAAGGTCGGAGGTATAAGTGTTTTAGAGCGTCATGTCAGGATGCTGCGCAAGCTCAAGGTGCGCGAAATACTGGTGGTAAGCGACAAGCGTAGCGAGGCATTGCAGTCGGAGATCGACAGCCTTTCACATTTGGGTCTGAATGTTCGCATGGTCTGGGGAGACGAAGAAGGCAAGCTCGATTTGTCCGGCACTTTTGCCGATAACGATGACCAGCCCTGGATGCTGATGGAAGCCTCGATGATATTCGACGAGCGCCTGCCGACATCATGGGCCAAAGAAAAAGGTGTGCTTGTCGCCGTTGACGAGAAACGTAAGGAAGATTCCGCAAAGCTGATCCAGATCAATGCCGAAGGCGCAAAAGAAGGTGATGTTTTTATCGGTTGCAGTCTGCTTGCTGCCGGAGCCGTCAAGGACTTGAAGGTCGGTGCCGGCCTTGCATGGTTAAAGGAGTTTCTGGAGGATCAATTGTCCGAGGGAGCCGGGAAGATCGCCCGGCTGGACGATTTGCCCATTTCCGAGGGAGCCGGGAAGGTAGTCCGGCTGGACGATTTGCCCAAATACAGCTACGACATGCGCCGCTACCAGGATTATATCTGGATGACGGTCAATGAAAAAAGTGACAACAGGCGCGGCAAAAAGATGCTTTTAGACTGGGCGCAAAAAAGCGTTCTGGACTGGCCCGCCTGGTATCTGCACCGCCCCATAGAAAAATTTATCATCTACTATCTGTGTGAGTACAGGGTGACTCCCAACCAGTTGACGGTTTTGAACAACATTGTCGCTTTTGCAGCCATGGGCTTGTTTGCCTTCGGATTTATGATTCCCGGTTTGATATTGGCCTTGAGTGTCGGGGTTTTAGATGGACTTGACGGCAAGCAGGCCAGAACGAAACTGATGTCCTCCAAGTGGGGGCAGCTTGAAGAATTGTTCGACAAAATTTACGAGAACGGCTGGTATCTGGCTTTTGCTTACTATTTTGCAGGCACTATGGAGTCGCCGTTCCCTTACGTTCTGTTCTGGATCATCTTCACCATCAACATGTTGGAAATACTTGTGGGGCTTGTCTTCCGTTTCACTCGCGGTGTGCAGCTTGACGACATGGGGCCGTTCGAGCGCAAGTTCAGGCTTATTGCCGGACGCCGCAATACTTACATGTGGGCGCTGGTGCCGTTCTTCCTGTTGGCGTATTTTTACAACATGAGCGATTTCTACTATTTCGGCTTTATTGCAATCGTAGGCTATTCGATAGTTTCGTTCATCGTCCACTTCTGGCGGGCGGCCTACCACATCGTCAATAAAACCGAACAGCGTATTCCGTAGAGTTTGTACTGAAAGCCCTTTCATGCAAGGGGATGATCGGTTCCTGATTGGATGTATTTATCGAATGAAGTTGAGTGTTTTGATTTTGTTTGTGAATCAGGGGGATACAAGATGCAGATATTAAGTGCTCTGAAAAATATATTCATAGATCGCCCGGCTTTAGAGATGAGATTCATCGACCAACTGCGTTTCAGTCCCTTTCTGGTGCAGATGGTCGTGACCCGCAGGTGCAATCTCAAATGCGGTTACTGCAACGAATACGACAGCACCTCCGAGCCGGTCAGAATTGATATTATAAAATCCTGGATAGACAAGGCCGTGGAACTCGGCGTGCTCTCGGTGGAATTTACCGGCGGCGAGCCTCTGCTGCATCCTCAGATCGCCGAAGTCATCGCTTATGCCACCGAGAAAAATCTTCAGGCGCGCATGATGATTTCCAACGGTTATCTATTTACCGAAGAAAAAATACACCAGCTCAATGACGCCGGCTTGACTCACCTTCAGGTTTCAGTGGATGGCGTCAAGCCCAATGAAACCACGGTAAAAGTGCTTGATCCATTGCGTGAAAAGCTTGAAATGATCTCGCGATTGAAGAAATTCGAGGTGCAGCTTTCAGGTGTTATCGGTGCCGCACCCAAGGATGAAGTGCTTGAAGTCATCCGCTTTGCCAAAGGTCACGATTTTCTGCCGCGAGTCTTGATCCTGCACGACGGCGAAGGCGAGGTCAGCATGAGCGCCGAAGAGCTTGACGCTTACCGGGAAGTCAAACTGCTGATGGGCAAGCGCTTTGCCGAGGCCCATAACTACCGAGATGTTTTAATCAACGGCGATGGCGCCCCCTACAAATGCCGGGCCGGGTCGCGTTATATCTACGTTGACGAATTCGGTCTGGCTGCCCGTTGCAGCCAGCGGCGCAAGGCATGGTCGAAGTTCTTTCTGGATGTCACCCTGAACGATATGAAAGAAAACTTCTATACCGTCAAACCCTGCAACAACCATTGCACCCTCGGCTGTTCGCGCACGTCTTCCGCTTACGATGAATGGCGCGACCAGTTTATTATCGAATAACAGCGAGCTTTGAAGCTGTTGGCTCATGGTCGAACTTTGTGTTAAACTGAAGCCCAGCCTGTAAAACAAACTCCAATCTATTTGAGAGCTAATCTTGATGAAGGGAAGATTTGTATGCGGAGACTGGCAATAATCACGATAGTCCTTTTCCTGTTGGCTTCTTCGGTGGCAGTCGCCCAGACGAGGGTGAAAAATGCCAGGGCGGAGAAAACAGCGACAGTCAAGGCGCTTTTCAAGAATGCCGGTATCGCTTATCCCCCGCATCGACTTTTCATCCGTGCCTTTAAAAACGAAGGAGACTTGGAAATCTGGGCGCAGGCGGCAGCCGATAAGCCATTTGTACTGATTAAAACCTACCCCATCTGTGAGAGATCCGGCTTCTCAGGGCCAAAGCGCCGAGAGGGCGACGGTCAGGTGCCCGAAGGTTTTTATCGTATCAACCATTTCAATCCCCACAGCAGTTTTCACTTGTCCATGAAAATCGATTATCCGAATGAATCGGACTGCATATTGTCTGATCGTGAACATCCCGGCAGTGCTATCTTTATACACGGTGATTGTGTGACCATAGGTTGCCTGCCCATGACGGACGATGCCATCAAGGAAATATATATTATGACGCTGGACTCGCATCACCCGAAAAGGGCGGTCCATGTGCATATCTTTCCTTTCCGCATGACTGATGAAAATTACAAAAGCTTGCCGCCTTATCTTGATCTTACCGGAAAGCATCGCGAGTTTTGGAGGAACATCAGGCAAGGTTACTTGTATTTCGAGAAAAACCGCCTGCTGCCCAAGATATCTGTTGAAAAAGACGGGAGTTACAGGATAGAACCTGATCCGAGTTTGATTCCCCGGAAATAGCAGCAGTCATAGGGGCGGGTGATTTTGCAGTATTCATGATGGTGTCGGGTAAGACGTTTACTGACCTAAGGGGTTATATCGGCAATAAGGATACGATTGGAGGAGGTGGTTCCATGAAGTCGGTTTTTGTGAGTATTGTCGTATTGTATATTTGTATTTCTCCAGCTTTACTCCTGGCTACCAATCATGAGTGTGTTGATGCAGCATCCACCACATGTCTGCCTGAAGACCCATTTTCGGTATACGAATGCTTTGGTGGTGACGTCGGTTGGCTAGAGACTTTAATCTGTCCAGGTGTATGCTGCGCAGATGACCCTAATGTGAACGGACTCTGTTGCTGTAGAGAGTTAGATTGCGAGGTCGGAAGTAGGCGCTGCTTTGGAGATGATATGGTAAAGGAATGCAAAGAAATCAATCGCGGCGAATATCATTGTATAGAATGGGTCCCGGTTGAATGGTGTCTTGAAACAGGACCATACCATAGATGCCAAGACGCCGCATGCGTAGCAATGCAGCCGGATGGCGATCTTGATGGCGGTGAAGATGAACAAACTGAAGTGGATACCGACACGGAAGTAGGTCAAGGAGACTCATCGGATTCCGAAATCGATGGCGATTTTGAGCGACATGAAACCACAGACGATGAAGAAAAGGACCAGGATTCAATGAAAGCCGATGATGGCTGTCAAAAATCAGGAAATTCTAATTTTATCTTGATGCTTATTCTTTTATTTATTGCTTCGTTTGCTCGTTATTGGATTGCCTGCAAGTCAGACGAAATTTAATCTGATGCAAGTGATTGTCGGATACACCGTATCCAAGATGTGAGGTTGAAGAATGAGCCAAGGCACTAATTTACAAAGTAAGGGCATCGTATTCGAGTCCCTAAAGGAACATAGAGGCAAGTACTTTGTTGAATACACTCCTGCTTGGGCAGGCCAATACTTCGCAGGTTTGTCACTTGCATTCGTAGAAGATTTCGACATCATAGAAGTGCCGAAACTAATGGAATTGGAATGCTCGAAGTGGATTGAGCGCTATCCAATTCCGATATTCGTTTCGGCCTTTGATAGCAACGATGACCCGATTGATCTTGATGCACTTACGGGAAGCATTTATTTGATAGGTATCCCCAGCGGTCCCAATTCTCTTTTTTACTGGGAGCTTATTGGGGGTGATGCCTTCCCGCATGGTCCCTATCAAGAAATTGAGTTGCTTGAGATTTACAAGAACCGTCCTTTTTCCACGGACGAGGAGCGATGCATCAAAGCTGATACAAAATTGCGCCAGCGCTATTGGGGTTCGCTTATCTTCTCGTTGATCTGGCTGGGAGTCGCGCTGTTTGTTGACCTGACTGATGTGATTGACGAATTGCTTGGTGACATTGTTAAGGCCTATGCGGTGCTGAAGGCAATGTGGAATTTCATGAAAATGCGAGGAAAGATAAAGGAGAGTGAACAGGAAAAGCAAAAAGCAGAAGAACGGCGGCAGATGGAGCACCACCATTACCACTGCAAGTTGAATCCCGAAGGTTTCATCCGGCTGAGAACTGAGAACCTCACAAAGAGTATCAGGGACGATTTACACGAGGAATCGCAGGAGCTGTTGAGGCAACAGACTGATTTGGAGCAAGAACCATAACCCCTGTCGTCAAGCCATGTAAACTTAAAGGTGGATTAAAAATTCAATCCGAAACACAAGTGATTGTCGGATACATTTTTTCCGACCTGCGGCTCTTGTCTGTGGTTTCGTAGGAATCCTAAATAGAATAAACATTCTGGAGAGGGTAGGCGCACCATGCTCTATTATTAACAGATTGCGGTGGAGTCAGGTTCGGCAGGCGTCGATTACGAATTTTTCCAGAATGGTGCGGTTTGACAGGCGGCTGGATTTCATTTTGCGGTCGCATTCGTGCAAGCCGCGTATCATGGCGACAAGCTGGCGAGAATTGAGCCTGCGGGCCTGTTCAAGCTTTTTCTTTTGAGGGAAAGAAAGCCTTGCACCGCCTGCGCCTGTGGGGCTTCTGCCTTCATCTATTGCCAGTCGCATTTCGAATAGATCTTTTACCAGTCGTATCAGCGAGCCGGTGATAAACAGGTAATCGCCGACCTTGGCATTTTGCGTCAACTGCTCAAGCGCTGCCAGCGATTTCGCGATATTGCGTGTCGCCAGCCCGTCGTGCAGGTTCCAGACCGTTTCCATGGGAGCAACGGCAATACAGGCTTCAACGTCCTTGAGCGTTATGCGTTCGCGCTCGCCCACGTAAATCATTATGTGCTCGACCGCGCCGACAAGCTCCAATAGATCGGTGCCGATGGAGTCTATCAACAGATCCACAGCGGCGGGTTCCATGCTGCGCTTGCGGGCTTTTAACTCGTTTTGCAGCAGGGGCTTGGCCTCGCTCGGATATTTTAATGGGGCGAACTTGACCCAGGTAGCGCTTTTGGCAAGTCCGAGTTTGGCGGCTTCGGATCCCTTGTTCCCGGCGGGAGGCGAAGGCGAAACTATAATAATGCATGTGGTCGGGGCCGGGTCATTGAGGTATTCGGCCAGTTTGCGCCAGTCTTCGGACAAAAGCTTGTTGGCTTCTTTCAGGACGATCAGGCGTTTCTCGCGCATCATGGGGTATGTGATGGCGATGTCCACCACTTTATCTATGCCGCTTTCGCCAGCCACGAAGAGATTGTAGTTGAAGTCTTTCTGATTTCCATCGACTACGGCGTCTTGCAGCATGGCGATGGCTCGATCAAGCAGGTATTGGTTGAAAGCGTTGGTGGTGCTGGCAGAACCGCGTGAGGCGCGTTCCAGTGCATGAAAAAAGTAAACCGGCTGTATCTTGCCCGCTTTTACATCCGTCTGAAATTTCTCGAAGGTCTGGATCTTTTTTTTTGGTGCCGCGGCCATCTAAAATCCTTCAAAAAGCTTGTTGTGAGCGCGAATCATCATGTTTTCCGCAAGCTGCATCATTGCCGCTTCGCGATTGTGCTTTATATCGGAGGGGTATTGTCCACCCATAAAGTCTATCTTGTCAATTATTCTTGTGCTTGAGATAAGCGTTTGCGTCGAATCGAAAAGCTTTAGCTCTATTTCTGCCTTCATCTCATACATTCCGACGCGACTGCTGGAGGCGGCACTTCTTAATATAGCAGCCTCTTCTTCGATTGAAACAACCCTGCCGCGCAATATGTATGACGCCTTGCCTTCCTGCTTGAGTTGGAAATCGCCGCGTCTGGCAAAAACATTGCGTACGGAGCTTGTAAAAACTGTACCTGCCGAAAGCTCGAAGCTGGAGTTCTCGAATACCGGAATGGCCAAGCTGCCGATCCGTCCTGTATCAAGGGAACGGGAGCTGCCGCTCTTGTATCCGCAGGCAGGGAAAAGAATCAGACAGAACAAAATGATAGACATGCTTACGAATGAGAATG
This sequence comes from uncultured Myxococcales bacterium, assembly GCA_964437525.1. Classification (GTDB taxonomy): domain Bacteria; phylum Myxococcota_A; class SURF-8; order SURF-8; family SURF-8; genus JAKQSH01. The sequence goes on from CAYTHG010000071.1 coordinate 11,274, forward strand.
CTGCCGCTTTGTTTTCTAATTCATATGTATGTTTCTGGCACTTCATTGCCGCAGGCTAGCAAGGGAGCCTTGCAAAGTCAATATCGGGCGAAAGTGAGATATTGACAAATTGATATTGCCTCTTGCAATTGTTTGTTCGCTCTGTATTATCGCTAAACTCGTTTGGCGATTTACGCGCGTGTTAAACGGCTTCGTTATGCTTTTTCGCTTTGGGTAAATTATGCTAAACTTTCATTCTGTTTGTTTCTCTTAAACTATTTAAGTGTTTTTGGTAGAGGATATACTTGAGTTCAATTGACATAAATTCACCATTGAAGATTCGTGGCGTCGAGCTTCGCAATCGCTTGATGCTGGCTCCAGTCAACGGGGTTTTCGATACACCTTTCAGGACGATCTGTCTGGAAATGAATCCGGGATTGACCTACTCGGAGATGATGAACGCCCGTTCCATTAGCGGCAAGCATGTCATCAAAAACAAAATGCTGATGAGAGGCGAGGGCGAGCGCCCCTTTGCCATACAGATATCCGAGCATGTTCCAGAGCTCTTAGCCTCTGCTGCTCGCGTAATCGAAGAACACAAGCTGGCCGAGTGGATAGATTTCAACTGCGGTTGCCCTTCGCGTACCGTCACCAACAGTGGCAACGGCTCGGCCTTGATGCGCTCACCCGAGTTGCTGGGAAGTCTTGTCAAGGCTATCAGAGAAAATACGAGTCTGCCTTTTTCCGTTAAAATTCGGGCAGGTTGGGATGATTTGAGCCGTAATGCCATAGAGATTGCAGCCATCGCCGAGGATAACGGGGCCGATCTTGTCACCGTTCATGGTCGCACTCGTACACAAATGTACGGAGGCAAAGCCGATTGGGATATGATTGCCCAGGTTAAGGATAAATTAAGTATTCCGGTTATCGGCAACGGGGATATATTTACGTATGAAGACGCTCGGAAAATGCTTGAGCAGACATCCTGCGACGGAGTGATGATCGCCCGTGGGGCTTTCGGAAACCCCTGGTTGATTCGGAGAATTCTCGGGAAAAATGATATTCTTGTTCCAACCTTAGATGAAATTGAGAGTGTCATCCTGAAACATATAGACTTGCAGGACAAGCTTGGTATTGGAACTCATCGGCTGAGGCGCATGAGAAAACATATTCCCTGGTATATAAAGGGGCTGGCTAACGCGACCAAGTTGCGCGTCAGGATGAATGCTATAGGAAACAGGGCCGAAATGGAGGCCACCGTTCGAGAATATTTTGAGTATATAACTTAGAAATAGTAATGCTTTCAATGAGTTGCTTTTGTCGTAAAAAACTGTTGGTTTTTGCTTGACACTAATCCAGCCGTTGGCTTATTATCCTTAAGTCAGGCGGGTTTTAGCATTTAGGGGCTCGCTCCTCCTCAAAAAAAAATTGTTAACACGAAAGTAATAGAGGTCATGGATTCTCTGGCGGGTGTTTATATGTCAAAGCTTGGTAATGGCGCAAGGATGCGTATCAGGGACAATGGAAGCGAGCAGTTGTCCCAGTCTATTCACACTTTTTCTCTTGAATCCATTGTGCAAAGCAAGTTGGATCAGGTGATGGAGCCTATGAACTGCGATAACACCAGTTGTCTTTACGAGCAGGTTTTATGCAGTGTCGAGCGTCCCTTGATAAAGCTGGTTTTGGGCAAAACAAACGGCAATCAATGCAAAGCAGCTAAAATGCTTGGAATAAACCGAAATACTTTGCGCAAAAAGATCAACCTCCTGGATATCAACGTCAAATAATGCCCTGTATTTTCGAGTGTATTTCTCTTCATCTACCAACTCAACATGTTTAATAAACCCAACAAAGATAAATTTGTCTGCTTGACCGTCGCCGGTTTCGATCCGTCTTGCGGGGCAGGTATCGCCGCCGACCTGCGTGTATTCAACGCCTTGGGGTGTTATGGCTATTCCGCCATAAGCGCTTTGACTCCTCAAAATTCCAGTGGAGTGAAATCTGTGCATCCTGTGGATGTTAAGATCCTGCATAGTCAACTGGAGGCGATTTCACAGGATGTAAAAGTATCTGCCGCCAAAACCGG
>CAYTHG010000072.1:0-11364 GCA_964437525.1 uncultured Myxococcales bacterium
GCCCCGTGGAAATCGGACAGGTTGTGCAGTCTACTCTTTCTTTGACAAACAAGATTCTGAGTAAGGATCAGATAACGCTTGAAACTGAAATCCCCGCCGACTTGCCATATGTAGAATGTCGTTCTCAACAGATTATGCAAGTCTTGATGAACTTGATTACCAATGCGCGCGACAGCTTGAATGAGAAATATCCTGACTACTCGATTGACAAAAAGATGAAAATATCAGTAGCGTTGCATCATGACGAAGAGGGGAACTGGTTAAGGACATCGGTTTATGACGGTGGGATTGGAATTCCTGCAGATATATCCGAGCGAATTTTCGATCCATTCTTTACCACAAAGCCTCGTGATTGCGGAACCGGCTTGGGGCTTTCCATCAGTCATGGCATAATACACGACCACAAGGGGCGTCTTTTCTTTGAATCTGTACACGGGAAGTTTGCTGAATTCCATGTGGATCTCCCTGTAGAATCCACAGAAGATAAGATCTTCATGATCGATTGAAACCCTTCTTGATACCTGTTTTTTTCTTGATATTTAGCGCCTCTGGTGCAAAAAGACACTTAGGTGTAATAATTAACGTGAAATTAAAATTATCGCGGTTGTAAGCCGTAAGGCTTCGTGATAGTTTAGACATCTGGGTGAGTGATATCTTCCTTGATGTCCACCAGTTTTTTGAACATGATCGGCTCGGGCTTTGAACTTACGATGTGAATTTATCTCCAATGCAGAAGTACTCCTTTTCCGAATTAGTGAATGTCCAGAGAATTCAAAAGCTTTTGATGCCAGCCTGTAGTTTTGCTGGCATAGGGGCTGTACTGTTTGATGTGGATGGCTCTTCACTGGCTACGGCTGGATGGAAAAATATCCTTACCAACATGGAGCAGATTTATCTGTTTCTCAAATCACAACGTCCGGTGGCACTGGAGCACGGCATCAAGGAGAAAGACTGGCGTCTCTATCGATGCAAGCAGGGGATCTGTCACTGTATTCTGCCTATTGTCATATCCGGACGCCACATGGCGACGCTTTACACAGGCCAATTCATGTATGAAGGAGAGGGGCAGGGCAAGTTCAAATTCAATGACCTTGATGATTCTTTGTCCCAAGTCTCACATGATGAAGAGCGCCTGAAAGACATACGCTTTTTCAAAAATTCTGAAATCGCCGACATCTTGGATTTCTTCTACAATCTCGGTGAGCTTATAAGCAATTTAGCCGAGCAGAATATTCGGCTGAAAGAAAAAATCTACTTGAGGGAGCGAGAGATTGATAAGAGTAAGGAGCGCTTCAGACTTATGGCTGAACATGTTCCCGGAGCGATTTACCTGTGTAAAAACGACTCTTTGTACACCATGTTGTACTTAAACGACAGTATTGAAGACATCACTGGTTACGCTAAAGAGGATTTTCTGGAAGAACGCATCAGTTTAGCCGAATTGTATCATCCCGAGGACAGCCAGCATATCAGAGCCGCAATGGAAGAAACCACTGTCAGCGGTAATCCGTTCAAGCTTGAATATCGCTTGCAGCACAAATCCGGCAAATGGAGGTGGATAGAAGCGCATGGCACTATAGTGCAGGATGACAATGGAGATCAGTTTTTCCAGGGATTCATGGCTGACATTACGGCTCGTAAGAAATCCGAACAGGAAAAACGGGACCGCGAAGCCACGCTCAGACATCAGCAGAAGCTTGAGTCCATAGGCACACTTGCATCCGGTGTCGCCCACGAAATCAATAATCCGCTGTGTATCATTATGAATTACGGCGAGTTGATAATGGATGATGTGGATAAAGACAGCGTGATAGGTCAGAACACCTCCAACATTATTTCAGAAAGCGAGCGGATAGCTTCCATTGTTCGCAACCTTCTGACTTTCTCCCGCCAGGAAGTGGAGCCGCGTGAGCCTACCGATATCGAGCATGTCGTGGACGATACCCTGACGCTTATGAAGCGTTTTATTGCCAAGGATAATATTTTACTTGAAATCATTATCCAGAGCGACCTCCCGTTGATAGATTGCCATCCCCGGCAGATTCAGCAGGTTTTAATGAATCTTTTGACCAACGCCCGCGATGCCGTCAATGAACTTGATGAAGAGGGAAACTCGCAGAATAAAAAAATCAGTGTCTCCTGTTCGCAGGTCTGGATTGATGAAACCGCATTTGTGAGAACCTGTGTAAAAGACAACGGTTGCGGGATATCCGAAAACTTGCTGGAAAGAATATTCGATCCTTTCTATTCCACCAAACCTCGCGATTGCGGTACCGGACTGGGTTTATCTGTCAGCCACGGAATAGTTAAAGAGCATCAGGGACGCTTGTGGCTGGAAAGCGAATTGAACAAATATACGAGTTTTTATCTTGATATACCTGCTCATTTTGAATAGCGCTAATAGCCTGGACTGTTTTCGTCCGATTGAAAACTTAGACCCAATATTTTATCAAATCAGGTAAGCTCTTCACGAGCTTTCCGCTCATCGAATTTGTTGATAATATCCAGAATAAAGGTTAAACTGATTCTTATAGTGTTTGATTGGTTTTATTTGAATATTTTTTTTGATTACAGTGGATCGTTTGTTTTGAGTTTGTTTGTTCTTCCTGGTAAGTCGTAATTATGATTAGACGCAAGTATATTTCCCTGTGTATTGCCACATTGATGGTTTTGTGGGCCTTTTCTCTCAACGCGGAGTCAAAAGTTCCCGGTGTTGTTGTGCTGGATGAATCCACAGTACAAATCAATTTGCTCAAGCAAATGGAGATACTTGAAGACCCTGAGGGCATTCTTAATTTTCAGGATGTTAGTAGTGGTGAAGCTTCGAAGAAATTCGTCAGAAACAAAGACGGTCAGGCTAACTTCGGGCAGACCGACTCGGTCTTTTGGGTGCGCTTGACTCTTGATTGTAAAGTCAAGCGGATTCCTCACTTTGATATTGTTCACAACCATCAACGTATGGAACAGATTGAGTTCTATCAACCGGACGCCAGTGGCTCGTACCATATGATTAAAGGTGGTCTTAACGTACCTGTCTCGGAGCGTGTGGCCCCCGGCTATCAACATGTTTTTTCAATTCACAATATTCTGGACGGACCTCAGACCTACTACTTCAAGTTCAAGAGCCATACTGTCATGCTTCTGGGGTTGAGCGTCTGGACCCCACATGCTTTTGTCGATTATCTTTCCAAGTCCAATCTGCTGATTGGCATAGTGCTTGGTGTTATGGTGTTTCTGGCCATATACAATCTACTGCTTTTTGTGAGCATCAAGGACAGAAACTACCTTTACCTGGTAGTAACGATAATCTTTTATACTCTCTACGATGCTTCATTAAGCGGTATTGCTCACGAATTCTTATGGCCTTCAGCGTCATGGTTTGCATTCCATTCTCCGGTGCTTTTGTCAGGTTTTGTGGTAGCCAGCGGTTCGCTGTTTGTCAGATCCTTTCTCGATACGCCGGATACCATGCCGCGTTTTGACAAGTTGTTCATCGCCTATATCGTTCTTGGTCCCCTGTGCAGCCTTGCCGGGGTGTTCGATTACCGTACAGGTAACTACTTGACCTCGATAGTAGGCCTGACTTTCTTTATATCCATTGCGTATTCTTCTATCTATCTCTATCTGAAAGGCTTCAAGCCAGCCCGTTTCATTATTCTCGCTTTCGGATTCTTCCTGTTCTTCTCAGCCGCTTTCGTCTTAAACATCCTTGATATCATTAGGCTGAACCATCTGGGATTCCAGTATATGCATATGTCTTTCGCGCTTGCCGGAGTGCTTTTGTCTTTTGCCCTGGCTGATCGTATCAACCATGTTCAGAGCATATATCAGAATGCTTTGAAAAGAACGGTGGCCGATAAAACGCGTGATTTGCGCTCGACTATCAGGTCGTTGAATCAGGAAATATCTCAAAGACAATATGCGGAAAAAGAGCTTGCCGGTTCTGAAAAGCGATACCGCGAACTGGTGGAATTTAGCACTCACCTTATCTACAAGACCGATAAGGCTGGTAATTTTATATATGCCAATCCCAGTTTCTCAGAGTTGACAGGTTATTCCAGACAAGAAATCGTTGAAATGAACTACGCTGCTTTTATCGATGATAGCGAGCGCGAGGAAGCGGTTGAATTCTATAAAAAGCAATATAAAGAAAGAATCGAACACACTTTTCGAGAGGTGCTTGTCAGATGCAAAGATGGCCACAAGGTCACTGTCTTACAGAATGTTCTGCTCCTTCTCGATGATGACAAGCCTGTCGGTTTTCAGATTATAGGTCTTGATGTTACCGAACACAAACGTGCCGAGGAACGGCAAAAGCAAATGGAAATCAAGCTGCAACAGCAGCAGAAGCTTGAATCTGTCGGTACGCTGGCTGCTGGGGTCGCTCATGAGATAAACAATCCCATGCAGATCATAATGAACTTGAGCGAACTTATTTTAGACGAAGTAGAACCGGCAGGAGAGGTCGGTTCTTATGCTGCCCTGATCAAGTCGGAAACCTTTCGGGTCTCGGAAATCGTCGGCGATCTTCTGACCTTTTCAAGACAGGATACTCAAAAGCCAAGCCCGGCGGCTCTTTCCGATATTATAAAAACCACCGTGTCATTAGTGAAACCTCTAATGAAGAAAGACCAAACGGTGCTGAATCTGGATCTGGAGAAAAACCTTCCTTTCGTTCGAGTTCGCAGCAGACAAATAATGCAGGTCTTGATGAATCTGCTTGCAAATGCAAGAGAAGCGCTAAACGACGAATATGGCAAGGTACACGACGACAACAAAATCATAAAGGTCAAGGCCGCTCGAATCAAGAAGGACGGTCGGGACTTTGTGCGCGTTTCCGTAAGCGACCACGGTCCTGGAGTGGACGAGTCGATTGTCGGGCGTATATTCGACCCCTTCTTCTCTTCCAAGCCACGAGACAAGGCCGGAGGTCTGGGGCTGTCTGTCAGTCACGGTATAGTCAAAGATCATGGCGGCGACTTGTCATACGAGAGAAACCCCGAAGGTTTGACTTGCTTCCACATGGATTTGCCTCTGGATCACGAGAGCTGATACTGCAAAGAAGATAAAAAAAGGCCGCGCGGCGATTGCCGCGCGGCCTTTTGCTTTTGAGCAGAACTCAGTTCATCGAATCAAAAAGGCAAGCCGCCGCCACCTTCTCCGCCTGCTTCACCCAAGCCTGCCAGATTCTCCTGCATACTTTGAGTAAAGGCGTTCATGCTGCGCGTGTCCGCCGCATGGAAGCCTTCCGGGAATCCCAACTGCTCGGCTATGACGCCTATGGCTTTACGGGCATCCAGCCAGACCAGACCGTTGATGCTCGGCGAACGCAGAGGCGCGTAAACGCCGTTGGATCTTACGCCGTCATGCTCTATGGCGGGATATGGGGATTCATAGCTGATAGCTGCGGGAGGATCGGGAATGATGTATGCGTTTGCGTATTCGGCTCCGGCAAAATGTCCCCAGTCGCGCTTGGTGCCGTCCTGACAGCTCATGGTGTAGCCGAAAACATTCTCGCTTGCACCTTCGGCGTTGTAAGTGGAAAGGATGTCGTAAGCATCGTCGTCTTCGCCGTCGCCGTCGTCGATGTAAGTGGCGGTCACTTCGCATCCGGCCATTATCTGCAAGGTTCCGTCGTCACTGGTTGCTTCATCGGCAGCGCTTACGGAGGCGCTTGCCAGCGTTCCTTCAAAATAAGCTTCAAGGTCGGAGGATTCGTCAAGTGTGACGGTCTCGGAATCTACGACGGTCGGGTCTCCTTCTTCGGGAACATTACGGCAAACCACAGTGACCTGCACGTCGTCGTTGTCAGATCCGGCGGTGACGTTGGCAGCGCCTCTGTCATGCAGCTTGATGCTGATCTCGTCTCCTGCCGCAAGTTGTGCCGCGCCGAATCCCAGACGGGCGCACTCGACCGACTGCAGGAAGACCGGGTTGCCGCTGAAGGGATTGGGGCCGATGTTGGTCAACAATTCCCTGAAGGGGAAAGGTCTTTCGAAGAACGTGAAGAAATCGAACTGAACGACGTTTTTCTCCATGCCGATAAGGTTGGGCAGAAGACTGATGAGCTTTTCGGGGATGTCCTCGCCGTCGTCGCGGTTTCCGAAATACAGGTCAATCAGAGCCTGAATTTCGGGGCTGAGTTCCACGCCGAACATATCGGCCATCACCTCGATTGAAACGGCTTCGATCAGGAAATCGGCGAAGACTCCCATCAACATCAGGATGTCGTCTTCCAGCCTGACGCGCAATTCTGCGTTGCCGTCCAAGTGGCTGACCATGGAAGAAAAAGTCGCTTTGGGCGAGTACTCTTTACCCGACCATAAAAGCAATACCTGATCCTTGCCGGAAATGAAGCTGCCCTGCATTCCGTAGTGATCTTTGCTTTTTATCATGGTGTCTTCGTTGTGAATGTATACGTCGTCGGACTGGTCGTCTTCTTCGGCGGCCATCAGCTTTGCGCCTTTGAGCATATCGGCGGCAAAGGCGCGCATGGAAGCTTTTGCCTCAGCCCAGCGGGCATCGCCTGTTTCAGGATCGAGGTTCAAGAAGCCGGGGTTGTCGCTCATGAACTTGGCAATATTCTCTATGGCCGTGTCTATGTCGTCGTCGGCTGTTTCTTCAAAGTCCACGGTGTCCCAATCGGCATCAAGTGCCTGCGAATACGCCAGGGACATCAGCATGTGCATGATGTTCTGCAAGGCGTTCATATGGAATACGTCGGCCAGATCCCATTCGGAGTGCATGTCTATCAGGGTGCGCTCGGAAATCACTATCGGGAAGCTGTCCATGCGGAACTCGAAATCTTCGTGTTCTTTGAGCATGGCAAAGCGGTCCAGTTGGGCTTTGCTCTGGCCGTAGATGTCGCCTATCATGCGGATAATCTGCTCGCCAGGATTCTCGTCTTCTTCCGCTTTGTATCCGGCCAGCGCTTTTGCCGGCATGGGGCCGTTTCCGCCCTCTTGAGCCTGCGAGATAAAGCCGTCCAAGACGCCTATCCAGGTCTGCAGTTGTGCCAGACACAGACCGAAAACAGCCGATGTGTTTTCTTCCTCTATTGTCAGCGCTTCATCGAAGAATCCGGCGGCGGATTCGGGGTCGTTTTCTCCCAAAGCCTCTTTACCTTTTTCTATCAACTCGCCCACGTCGCCCAGTTCTTCGTCGTCGCCGTCGGCCTGTCCTTCGCCGTCTCCGTCAGCCTGCACGTCCTGATCGCCTGCGGGCATATTGTTGTCGTCGGATGATGAATCCGAACATGCGAATGTCAGCAGCAGCAATGTTGCCAGAGCCGAAAGCATTAAAATCTGTTTCATTTGAATACCTCTTTTGGATTATTGCGAGAAAGGTTCGATTTCGCGGCGCATACGCACCTGGTAGGGCAAGAACTCAAGCTTTTTCAAAAAGTCCGCCGTCTCGACGTCGTCGTGCGGCAGGTTGCAAACGGTCTCGGTGGCCTGATTTACTCTGAACCAGATTATGGCGGTGTCGGTCAACTGGCGACCTACGCCCTTGCGACGGTGTTTTTCTTTGATGAGGATGGTATAGATGACGCCTATCATCTTTTTGCCGCTTAAAAACGAGCGTTCCATTATCTCGGCTTCGAGCAGTCCGACGGCTTTTCCGTCGAATTTAGCCAGAAGCAGCAGTTCTTTCTCGGAGCGCACTTTTTCCTTAAGCAGCTTTAAAGCCTCGACCTCGTCGTAGGAGAAACTCTCTTTGATAAGCTCCATCGCCTCGTGCACTTCTCGCGGTCCGACTTTCCAGATTTGGGCATCAGTCATGGGATTACCTTCCAGCTAACTAAAAACATTATCTTCTAGGCTATATTGTCAAAATTTTGATTATCGTTTGTCAGCACACCGCATCGTGCAGTATTTTGAGCGCCAGTTCTTCCGAATCCTTGGGGACCAGGAAAGTAAAGCGGTGCCGTAGCGTCAAAACGAGTTTCCAGTCTATGTTATTTTCCGAAAGCAGTAAAGCCGCCCTTTTGAGGCTTGCGGCATCTTCGCCGATGCGGGTACCTATTACACTAACCGTGCATAAGTCCTCGCGCACGCTCAAGTCAGGGCAGGAATCGCACAGGCATCGGCTGTCGGCCTGCCATTCGTGTAAATCTTTGGCGTCCAGTATGCATTCCAGCCGTCCCTGATTCGGTCCCTCAAAATGCAGGGCCGAGGCGGGAAGCTTGAGCTTTTCAAGAGCGCTTAAAAAGTCCTGCAATTCCTCGCTGGATTTGTAGTTCATTTCCAGAAAGTGAATGTTTTTCTGGGAAGTGACTGCATGAATCGTGCTTTCAGGCTCCCGTTCCGCTAAAACGAGCGTGCCCTCACCTTTGCCGAAAGCCGATGTCAGGCGTACTTCGAGTCCGCGCGAACGCGCAAACTCGATTGCTTCCGGTGTTAAAACCGCCGCGCCGCCTTCGGACATGACTTCCATTTCCCTGTAGGAAATTTTTTTCAAGAGTTTTGCTTCGGGAACTTTTTCAGGATCGGCGGAAAATACGCCTTCGACTTCTTTGCAGATCTCGCACCAGCGAGCCTGCAATGCCGAAGCCAGCGCCACCGCCGTCGTATCCGAGCCGTTGCGTCCCAGCGTCGTTATCTCACGCTTGTAGCTCATGCCCTGATAACCTGCCACGATCACTATGCGATCACGCTCAAGCTCATCTACTATGCGCACCGGGCGAACGTCGATTATGCGGGCGTTGATGTGGCTGTCCGAAGTCATGATACCTGACTGGGAGCCTGTAAAAGAAATCGCCTCATGTCCCAGATTCTGGATGGCCATGCTCAAAAGGGACATGGTGATGCGCTCGCCGACGGAAAGCAGCATGTCAAGCTCGCGCCGTCCGGGATTCTCTGTAATGCTTTTGGCTTGAGCCAGCAGGCTGTCGGTGGTCTTGCCCATGGCGGAAACCACCACCACTACATTGTAGCCCCGTTCTTTGGTAGCGACTATACGCCGAGCCACGGCTTTGATGCGTTCTGCGTCCGAAAGTGTCGCTCCGCCGTATTTCTGTACAACTATGTCTTTCAAAACACGCTTCCTTGGTTTGTTGCGTAACTTACTTTTTTATCCTTTATCAGCCTGAAAAGTCAAGGAAAGCGCTTGATGCCATCGACGAATCCTGTTTATGCAACGATTTCGATTGATGTAGGGGCAGGTCACTGTGCCTGCCCGGATGTAATTCCAGAAGGCAAATGGGCGGCCACGGGGGGCCGCCCCTACCAATCGGAATTCCTCTAAGCTATGTAGGTCGGATAACTTGTTATCCGACACTTTCGATTTTTATATTTGTCGGATAAAAAATTTATCCGACCTACGGGACTGTCGGGTCCCCGACCCGACAAATGCATGATGAACCTGTGGAGCCGGTCAGAGACCCGCTCCAACGGAGGAGATTTATCCGACCTACGGGACTGCCCGAATGTAATCCTGCAAGGCAATGGGCGGCCACGGGGGGCCGCCCCTACAGTGTCGTTGCCGGATGTTGTTTGTCGGGTCGAAATCATGCCCGCTTGCTATTCAAATTTTTGACAGATAAGCCGTTTCAGGCTAGCCTGTTAAGTTGTGGAAGAGTGTAAGTATACTTCCTTTTTTAGAGATTGAATTGGTTTATTTATAGGTCACTATTCAGGAGACATTAATCATGGGTCGTATGGAAAACAATCGGAAGAAGAGCTTCAGCTTTTCCTTGTGTGCAATTGCATTCCTGGCTGCTTTTCTCCTCTTCGGTTCGGCTTACGCTTCAGAAAAAACCTGGGTGCCCTTAGACGCTCAGTTGTTGTCGGCTAAAGGCAATGCGCCCGATGCCTTTGTAAGTGCCAAGCACTCCGACGGTCTTGAGATAGATTTTTCTTTCAAAGGTTTCTATGTCTCCGAGACTACGCTTGATGGTCGTCGCTTTTTGAAAATGGATCTGCCCGGCGGAGCGTTCTTAAAAGATGTCGGTAAAGCCCAGCTTCCGACTTTCTCAAAATTGATCGCTATCCCCAAGGGTGCCAAGGTGTCGGCCCGTGTGCTGGCTTCGGATTTTGATATGTTCGCCAGTGACGAAATCATGCCCTGCCAGCCTAATCGCAAGCGTTGCTCGGACGAAGTGCCACCCTTTGCTATGGATGTCGATGCTTACCAGTCGGACAATGCCTATCCTGCCGATTTGATTTCTGTTTCCAAACCCATGATTCTGCGCGGTCAGAACGTGGTACGTTTAGAAGTACGCCCCTTGATATACCACCCGCGTAGCGGTGAGTTGGCTGCATATTTTGATATCAAGGTGAAACTTGAATACACAAAATCCGTCAAGCGCGATGCCACGCTTTCTCGTAAGCTCTCCAAACCTTTTTACAACATCATGGAAAAGCAACTGCTGGACTTTGACCGCTTCGCGCCGACTAAAAGAGAAGTTGCTGCAACGCCGGACCTTTTGCTGATAATTACCCACGACGACTTTTACAACCAGATGCTCTCATATGCCGCCATCAAAAAACAGAGCGGCTTCGATGTGGAAGTCCGCAAGCTGTCCGAAATCGGCGACGGCAGCGAAACCGCCATTCGCAGCCTGATGGAAGACGCTTATGAAAACTGGGGTACTCCGCCCAGTTATCTGATTTTAGTCGGTGAAGGAAACCTGATGCCGACCTTCGTCAGCCCGAGCTACGGTTGCGATTCTGACTTCTTTTATGTCGATCTCGAAGGCGATGACCTTTTACCGGACGGTCTCTTTGGTAGATTCTCGGCTCAGACCACCGACGAATTGCAGTTGATGATGAATAAGTATTCCGCTTACGAGCTGACACCGCCTGCGGGTGGAAATTCCGGCAGACTCGCTTACGCCCTTGGTATTTCTTCTTCGCAGGGCTCCGGTCCCAGTGACGACGAATATGTAGACGGTGTGGCTGCGGCCTTGAACGGCGACGGCTTTGCAAATTTTGCCAAGTTTTATCATGAGGCTGGTACAGACACCGCCGAAAACATAAGCGCCGAATACAATAGCGGCGTCAGCATGAGCATATTCATCGGCCACGGTTCAGGTACGGCCTGGACCACCACCAGCCCCGAATATTCCACAAGTCATGTCCAGGATCTTGATAATACGCCTGTCATGCCTTTCGTGATGGATATCGCTTGCCAAAACGGCGATTACGTGGGCGTAGGCACCTGCTTTGCCGAATCCTGGCAGCGGACCGGCACTTCGGCAAGCCCCCAGGGAGCCATCGGTATCTTCTCCGCTTCCACCAACGCCAACTGGGATGAACCGGCTGTCATGGGACAGGGAATGTTTTATTCCTTCGTAGATGGCGCGCATCGTCAGGGCGATGCTCTCTTAGGTGCTTTTGCACATATGGTAAACCAACTTGGCAC
>CAYTHG010000072.1:11374-13297 GCA_964437525.1 uncultured Myxococcales bacterium
TATGTTGAGGAAACGGTGCATCAGTATCATTTGTTCGGCGACCCGACCGTCATTCTGCGCTCGCGCGCTCCCCATCAGCTTTCGGTGACGATTCCTGCGGCCATTCCGCTTGGCGGCTCCACTCTTGCCTTCAACGTTAGCGACGATAACCGCGCCTCGGTCGAAGGTGCCGTGCTTGCCTTTGTAAGCGATGACGATCTTTTGGGAGTAGCCACAACCGACGCTTCCGGTAACGCAAGCCTCTACCTCGAAGTAAGCGAGGTAATGGATATCGAATTGACGGTTACGGCTTTCAATGCAACGCCTTATACCGAAACTCTTACCGCCGCCACTCCCGGCTGCGGTATCGTTGCGCTCGATAAAGAAGTTTATACCTGCGGCGGTCAGATGACACTGTCGCTTTACGATGCGGACTTGAATACCAACTCCGGTGCCCTAGAGCAGGCAACGGTAAAGCTGGCTTATAACAGCGAGATCCCCAGCAACGTAACTTTGACTGAAACCGGTGCTGACACCGGCGTCTTTGCTCTGGAGATGGGGCTTTCAGGTCACGACGGCGATACCATAACCGCTACATATACCGATCAATTGTGCGAGGGCGGCACGGCCACAGTAAGCGATTCGGCCACTTTCGATTGCGCCGGTCCGGTTATTTCTTCTGTCACTGCCAACCCCGTACACGCTAACGATGCAAGCATAAGCTGGATGACCGACGAGCCTTCGACCTCCTGGGTCAACTTCGGTGCAGCCACCCGCGATCTGGTCGGTTCCAACAACCTGGTAACCGAGCACTCCGTGACACTCACCGAGCTTTCAATCGAGACTCCTTATTTGTATTCGGTTTTCTCTACCGATGGCTACGGCAACATGACCACCGACACAAACGGTGGAGTATTTTACGGCTTTACCACCCTGGCTTGCCAGATACAGTGTGACGGCAAGGAGTGCGGTGACGATGCTTGCGGCGGTGTTTGCGGCGAATGCTCGGGCGATGAAGTCTGTATGAATGACCAGTGCTTCGATTACGGCGGTGGCTGCGAAGAAACCGGCATGACAGGCTGCGGCGGTTGCGGCTGTGAAGCTTTTGTCTGCGCAAACGATGAATATTGTTGCAATAATCAGTGGGATTCTATTTGTGTGGAAGACTGTATCGCCTATTACTGCGATGGCAAGGAATGCGGCGACAACGGCTGCGCCGGTTCGTGTGGAACTTGCGGTGAAGGCGAAACCTGTCTGGAAGACGGCATTTGCTCAAGCTGTATACCCGACTGCACAGACAAAGTATGCGGCGATGATGGCTGTGGCGGTTCCTGTGGAATTTGCGACGGATATGATACCTGCAACGAAAACGGAACCTGCGAAGCCTGTGTTCTCGATTGCGTAGATAAAGAATGTGGCATGGACGGTTGCGGCAGCACATGCGGGTTCTGCGAAGACAACGAGAACTGCGATGCCGGAACCTGTGTCTGCGCTCCAGAATGCACCGATTTGGAATGCGGCGATGATGGCTGCGGCGGTTCCTGCGGTGAATGCGATACAGGCGAAGAATGCAATGCCGGAACCTGCGTCTGTGTTCCCGATTGTACAGATAAAGAATGCGGCCCGGACGGTTGCGGCAGTGTTTGCGGAATGTGCGATGCCAATGAAGATTGCGATGCCGGAGTTTGTGTCTGTACGCCTGACTGCGTCGATAAGGAATGCGGCACTGACGGTTGCGGCGGCTTCTGCGGAGAATGTAATACAGATGAAACCTGCACCGATGAGGGCATTTGTGAATTAGGTGGCGAGGGTGAAGGCGAAGGCGAGGGTGAAGGCGAAGGTGAGGGCGAAGGCGAGGGCGAGGGTGAAGGTGAGGGCGAGGGCGAAGGTGAGGGAGAGGGCGAAGGCGAAGGTGAAGGTGAAGGCGAGGGAGAAGGTGAAGGC
>CAYTHG010000073.1:0-5001 GCA_964437525.1 uncultured Myxococcales bacterium
CAGTTTGTTGGCTTCCTTGACCGCGATGTGCTCACGGCTGGGATCGATAACGAACATCACGCCGGGAACCTTGGTCATCTGGGAGATACCGGAAAGGTTGCGGGCCATCTTGATGCGCAGTTTTTCTTTGTGCAGAGCCTCTTTTTTGGTGCGGACGCGGTAATTGCCGTCCTTGCTCATTTTTTCCAGGTCATTCAATACGTCGATGGACTGGCGAATGGTGCGAAAGTTGGTGAGTGTGCCGCCCAACCAGCGGTTGGTCATGTGGTACATTTCCGAACGTTCGGCTTCTTCTATGATTACGTCCTGGGCCTGACGCTTGGTGGCTACGAAAATAACTTCTTCACCATCTGCTACCAGATCGGTAACAAACTTGATAGCGTTGTTCAAAAGCCCGGCTGTTTTTTGAAGGTTGATGATATGAACGCTGTTGCGAGCTCCGTAGATGAAGGGTTTCATTTTCGGATTCCACTTACTTGTCTGATGTCCGAAATGCGCTCCGCTGTCCAGCAAGTCTTTAACTGTAACCTTCTTAGCCATTTTCTTTCCTTTCGAAAATTATTGCCGCAACACCCTTTTTAAGCAACGCTTCGCGCAGGATGCACGGGTTCCCGACTTCGGAAAGCTCTTTTCCGAAAACCAATCAGGAGCGCAATTTTTAACAGAAATACGACTTGCTTGCAAGTAAAAAACACCATAAAACAAGCATTGAGGCTCGATACAAGAGTTTCTCCACTAAGTGGATTTCATTGAGGAAATACTTCTACACATACAGCAGGCAAGTCAAGCACTCAGCTAACCGAAGCCTCGTATCCGACCTTGGCGAGAGTCTGTACCAATTTGGAATTCAGAACCGGTTTTGAAAGACCAATCAGAACGGTTTTGGTTCCCAGGTGAACATCCACCGTCTGCACTTCGGAAAGTTCCAAAAGGGCTTCCATAACGGCGGTTTTACAGCCGGCGCAGGTCATACTCGGAACACTTAACATTACGTTATTATTCATTTTATCTCTACCTTCCTTCCCCTTAATATAAATCACCAACCTATCGACAACCTTTTCCTTGAGCAACAGGGAAAGGGTTATTGCGAGCAAAACGCCTCCGGCTATATGTTCCCAGATTGCAAGACCGTGTAAGCCATGCTCCTCAGAAACAACCGGAAACACCATACCGGTTTTGGAAAATATCGCGTCAAACAGCAGTCCGAAAACAATTGACCCCAGGAAAATGACACTTAAGTATACAATTAGCGCGCGTTTGCCTAAAAGCTTGCGAACTGTGGTCATTCCGACTGTGTTGGTGGCAGGTCCGGCGATCAGGAACGCCAGAGCCGCACCGGGCGAAAAACCGGCTGCCAGCATTCCGGCGGCGATCGGGATAGATCCTGTAGCGCAGACATAAAGCGGTATGGCAACGGCCACCGCCACCAGCATTCCCCAGATTCCCGAGCCCAGATAGGCGCTGACGACTTCGGGGGGCAGGACAGCAACGATAAGCCCGCCCAAAAGCAGACCGAAAAGGATAGAACCGGCGATTTCACCAGGCAACTCGATAAAGGCGTAGCGCAAAATATTCCTTATTTTGCCGCCTTCATGGGAATGCTCATGGCTCTTCTGGCAATCTATGCATTCAGGCTGAACGCTCTCAAGCGGTATGGTGCCGTTTCCATTGCCGAAGATCAGCATGGCAACGCCTGTGGCCATACCGATGACAATAGCTGAAATAAGGCGCAAAAGCGTAAAAAGCCAGCCCATCAGAGACCAGGTGGCCATGATGGAATCGACACCGGTAACAGGCGTGGTTATCAGAAACGAAAGAGTGGGAGCCTTGCCTGCCCCGGCTTTACGCAAAGATGCCGCCACAGGCAGCACACCGCAGGAACACAGGGGCAAAGGTATGCCCAAAAGCGATGCTTTCAGGACAGAAAGGAAGGATTCGCCTCCGGCATGGCGGGAGATGAAATCCACAGGCATAAAAACGTGCAGCACGCCTGCGATTATAAAGCCGAGAAACAGATAAGGAGCCATCTCGGCAGTCAAAACCCAAGTCTGCACAAAAACATTTAAAATAAAATCAAACATATATCAGCCGCCTTATTCTGTTGAAAAATGGAAACCCGGACTGTTGATATCAATCAGCCGGGATTTCCTTTTCTATACAACCAGACCTTGGAAAAGGCGGGCAGGGAGCATGATTTAAATAAAAATCAAATCAATCGCAATCAAAAAGCAAGCGAATTGAAATTATACTGATTCAACAGCCTTAACTTCGGGCACTTCCTGTTTTACGATGCGCTCGATACCGCCTTTGAGAGTCATCATAGCCATCGGGCAACTTCCGCAAGCGCCTTTCAGCTTCACTTTGACGATACCCTCGTCGGTCACTTCAACAAGTTCCACGTCTCCGCCGTCGGCCTGCAAAAAGCCGCGAGTCTTGTTCAATGCCGCTTCTACTCTTTCTTTTAAATCCATAACTGTCTCCTTTGAAGGTGTCGGCACTACATCTCCGACTGATTATTTCGAAACTTATATACAATCGAATTCACAATATCAAGAAGCCTATCCCTGTTTTTCTCGATAATCCTTGATGGCGGCCTGCAATGCTTCTTCGGCCAGAACAGAGCAATGCATTTTTATGGCAGGCAGTCCGCCCAAAGCTTCTGCTACGCGCTTATTGGTGATAGCGAGAGCTTCTTCCAGAGATTTACCTTTAACCAGGTCGGTCAACATACTGCTGGTAGCTACCGCAGCAACGCAACCGAAGGTCTTGAATTTAATGTCCTCTATCACTTCGTCTTTAATGCGGATATAAATTCTCATTGAATCGCCGCATTTGGGATTGCCGACATCGCCGATACCATCGGGATCTTCGATCACTCCCATGTTATGGGGATTCATGAAATGATCCATTACATCGTCTGTATAATCGAAACCTGACATCTAAACCTCCTTGACTTGGGAACAAAGTTCCCCGAATTCCTGGCCGCTTTTCTTGAAATCTTCGTAAAGCGGGGACATGGCACGAAATCTTTCGACAACCTCGGCCACGGCATCCGCCGTAGTATGCATCTGTTCCATGGTATTGCTCTTGCCTAAAGAGAAGCGCAGCGAACCGTGAGCGACTTCTTCTCTGAGACCTAGCGACATAATAACATGCGAAGGCTTCAGATCTCCGGAACTGCAAGCCGAGCCTGTGGCCACGGCTATTCCCTTTCTGTCAAGGGCAATACTCATGGCTTCGCCCTCGATGAAGGCGAAACTGATATTCAAAGTGTTTGGAACGCGGCTTTCCAAATGACCGTTCAAGCAGGTCTGACCTATTTTGTCGGTCAGAAGATCCTGAAGCTTGTCGCGCATGGCCGAAAGCTTCTCTGGCATTCCGCTTTCAATATCTTTTACCGCACATTCGGCGGCAACGCTCATGCCGACGATACCGGCAGTGTTCTCGGTTCCCGGTCTGATGCTGCGTTCCTGGTGTCCACCGTACATCAATGGAGAAATTTTCAAGCCTTTTTTCAGATAAAAAGCGCCGACGCCCTTGGGGCCATAGATCTTGTGGCCTGAGAAAGAAGCCATGTCTACGCCCAATTCTTTTACGTCGAAGGGAATCTTGCCCAGAGCCTGCACGCCGTCGGTGTGCATCAAAGCGCCATGTTGTTTGGCAAGCTTCGCCAGCTCTGCAATGGGCTGAATGGTGCCGATTTCATTGTTGGCGGCCATAACGGAGACTATCAAGGTGTTGTCGTCTATGATCGCTGCCGCTTTTTCAAGATCTACTATACCGGCGCGAGTGACAGGCAAAAAGGCGATTTCGAAACCGCGTTTGCCAAGTTCCTTGACAACATTGGTAACCGCCGGATGTTCGATGGAAGAAGTGACGATCTTTTTGCGTTTTTTACCCAAAGCCGAATAAGCCGCACCGAAGATCGCCATGTTGTCGGCCTCGGTACCGCAGGAGGTAAAAAGGATTTCCTTTGCCTCAGCACCTACGGCAGCAGCCATTTTTTCACGATGGGCATCGATTACTTTGCGCATGTTTCTGGCGGGGGTGTAGATGCTCGAAGGATTATGGAAGATCTCACCGACATAAGGCTGCATGGCCTCGCGCACTTCGTCCCTGACAGGGGTTGTCGCATTGTGATCCAGATAAATTAAACTCATCTCATTATCCGTTTCTAGCTAAATTCCGTTCTCATAAAGCCATGTCGAGAGATAGCGCTCTCCCGAGTCCGGGATAATAACCACCACGGTTTTCCCGGAGTTTTCTTTGCGCGCTGCAACTTTCACTGCCGCAGCAATTGCAGCCCCGGCTGATATCCCGACTAAAAGACCTTCGGAGCGCGCCGCACATCTTGCCATTTTTCCAGAATCTTCGTTGGAGACTGGAATAACTTCGTCTATCAATTCACTATCCAGAACCTGCGGCACAAAGCCTGCCCCTATACCCTGTATCTTGTGAGCCCCAGGTTCCTTGCCGGACAATACGGCGGAATCCTCGGGTTCGACGGCAACGACTTTGAAGCCGGGCTTCAATTCTTTCAGGACGCTGCCAACCCCTGTCAAAGTACCGCCGGTACCGACTCCGGAAACCAGAATATCAACTTGACCGTGCGAGTCTTCCCAAATTTCAAGCGCCGTGGTTTTGCGATGAAATTCCGGGTTGGCCTCGTTTTCAAACTGTTGCAGCATAATGAAGTCTCCATTTTTTGCAACAAGTTCCCGAGCTTTTTTTATAGCACCCTTCATACCGTCGACACCGGGAGTGAGTATCACCTCGGCACCCAAAGCCTTCAAGAGCTTCCTGCGCTCCAAGCTGGCGCTATCCGGCATGGTGATTGTCAACTTGTAATCCCGCGCCGCAGCGACGAAAGCGAGACCGATCCCGGTGTTTCCACTGGTCGGCTCTACAAGAACCGTATCTTTGCCGATGCGACCTTCTTTCTCGGCAGCTTCTATCATACCCAAACCGACTCTATCCTTGACACTTGAAAGCGGATTAAAG
>CAYTHG010000073.1:5011-13139 GCA_964437525.1 uncultured Myxococcales bacterium
AAGAACTCGACCTTGGCCAGTATCTCGGCAGGCAGATCCTTACCGAGTTTTGAAAGCCTGACAAGCGGAGTGTTTCCGACTAATTGCGTCATATCGTCCGCTATTTCCGGTCTGTGTTGCCTCTTGTATTCCATTAACATAGCTCCTTTTCGAGCAACTGCCATCAGATATAATACATAAGAGAGTTTCGCTCATGCTTCTCTTTATGACGACGCGCCAGCGTTTCAAGATCGATGCTGACCAGGACGTGGTGCATCTGGCGCGTGATTTCATCCCATAATTCCAGGGCAACGCATTCTCCCGAGCGGTCACATCTGTCATGATCGCCACTGCATTCGGTTATGGCCAGAGGGCCATCCAGAGCCTCGAAGATTTCCTTCGGATTGATTTCTTTCGGAGAACGGGAAAGCTCGTAACCGCCTTTACTGCCACGCACGCTGGTTATCAGCCCAGCCGATTTCAAAGATGCCAGAAGGCTTTCGAGATACTTTTTGGAGATATCCTGACGTTCGGAAATGGCCTGCGCCAAAAGCGGACCTTCGCCATAGTTCAAGGCCAACTCTATCATGGCCCGCAGTCCGTATCTTATCTTAGTCGGTATCTTCATACTTGCCTCTCCTAAATACCCGCGCCGCCCATGTTGTCCATTTCGGCAATAGCACTGCTGCTTTGCATGACTTTGTTTCCCGGTGCAACGTCTCTGGTTATAAAGACGTTACCTCCGACAACGGAATCCTTGCCTATGGTGATGCGCCCTAAAACAGTGGCGCCGGAATAGATAATGACGTTGTCTTCGACTATTGGATGACGAATAATGCCCTTGATGGGGTTGCCGCCTTCGTCCATGGGGAAACTCTTGGCTCCCAGCGTAACACCCTGATATACGCGCACGTTCTTACCTATGATGCTGGTTTCGCCTATGACAATGCCGGTGCCGTGATCCATGAAGAATTTCTCGCCTATGCTAGCTCCGGGATGAATATCTATGCCTGTGGTCGAATGCGCCATCTCGCTGATGATGCGCGGAATCAAAGGAACTTTCAGCTTATAAAGCTCATGGGCGATACGATGGTTGGTCATCACCTTGATGCTGGGATAACAGAAAACCGTCTCGCCCGGAATCTTGGCCGCCGGGTCGCCTTCGTAGGCGGCCTGCATATCGGTTGCCAATAAGCGCCTGATCTCAGGCAGCTTTTCCAGAAACTCAGAGCAGATCCGCCTGGCCTTCTCCTCGCAGTTTTCACACTGCAACTGGTCGGAGGCATCACACTCGAAGCAGAAACCGCGTTTGATCTGTTCCGAGAACAAACGATAGATCTCATCAAGGCTGGAACCTACATAATATGCCATGTTGTCGGGGTTCAATTCCGATTTGCCGAAATAACCAGGGAAAATCACGGCCCGCAGCTTCTCAACGATATCTCCGACGGCTTCTACCGATGGAAGAGCGACATGATGATGGTGGCGGTGGCTGACTTCCATGAAAGAAGCGGGAGAAGTCAATTCTTCCACCACCTTCTGAAGCGCTCCGAAAACATTGTTGTTTATACCGTTACCCATCACAATCTCCTTAAACTCGGCAATTAACCGGCTTGTCTATAGGAATAGTAGTGATTAAATGAGGGCTGTCAACGAATTTTGTGAAGATATTTACAGCGAAGCTGAAGTTGCTTGATATCATTGAGAATACAAGCTTCTTCAAAAGCAGTATGTTCTACGTTTAAAAAGAAATGTCAAGACAATCCGGGTTAAATCTTTATATATTTCCAGCGTCCCTGCCAGAATTTCCAGCCTAAAATACTGGCCAACAGCACGATATAAACCGCTGCCGCCAGGAAACAGCCTTCCATGCCCAGACCCAGATAAACGCCCAAGAACCAAGCCAGGGGAACCAGACAGGTAAAGTGCAGTATGACCTCCACATACATGACGAACTTGGCGTTGCCAGCTCCGAAAAGCGACTGCATGAAAACAAAACCGGCACCGATTCCAAAGTTGACGAGGCCGATAATTCGCAGGGATGTGGTGGCAGCTTCTACTACGGCCATTTTATCTGTAAACAGCCCCAGGAAAAATTGCGGGAAAATCGCTTGCACGACACCGAAAATACCCAAAAACATGCCGCCTATTTTGGCCGAAGTCCAGCCGTAGTTCTCTGCCAGGCGGGGCTTGCCTTCTCCGAGGCTGCGACTGACCAAGGTAGCGGTGGCGGTACCGAGCGCTATGGCCGACATGAACGATATGGACATGATATCGTAAGTCACCTTTGTTCCGGCAGAGAACAGAGGTGCGCGGGCAGACAGCGTCATATCGTCTATTTGCGGCAAGAGCACATTAAGCATTCCAAGCACGTTACCGGCATCAAGATGCGGCAGATAGGTATTCAAAGTGGCATGCATATGCACCAGATCACCAACGGGGAATTGGGCCTGCCAGGCCTGCTGATCGATCATACCGACGATTTTGAGGAAGAAAAGCACACCGGTCATAACAAAGATAGTCGCCAGCCCTCCGGGAACCGACAACCGTACGACCTCCCAGGTGACGCGCCCGTTGAGATTCGATTTACGATAATACTTGTATTTGTCCCGCAGCTTGGGCCACATGCTCCAACCCGGCATTATTAACATGCCGACAAAAGAAGCTATGATAGTTCCCACACCGGCTCCCACCACTCCAAGCTTCGGAAATCCCCACAGGCCGAAAATCAAAAGCGCATTAAGAGCGATATTGAGAACGTTCATTACCACACTGGCGATCATGGCCACATAGGTCTTGCCTATACCATCAAAAAACGCCTTGTAGCATTGCGTGACTACCATGGACAGAATCCCGAGAAACCGCAACTGGGCATAGGGAACTCCTACGCGGACAACCTCGGGATTGGAATTGAAGAAAGGAAAGACAAAGGGTATCAATAAAGCGCCCACGATGGAAACGAAAGCTCCGGCGGTAAAAGCGATCATTGCAGAATTAGTCAAAACCCGCCCGGATTTCTCGTAATCCTCTTCACCGAAACGCCTGGCCGTCAAAGCCTGCGTTCCTACTGCGATAGCCGACAAAAACCCTCCGACCGCCCAGAACAGCGGCAGAGTGATTCCTATGGCTGCGATACCGGCAACGGACTCGTTAACGTCCGGCATCCAACCGACCATAATGGTATCGGCCAAGTTGACGGCGGTCTGAAAAACCATCCCAAGTATGACCGGAGTGGCCAGCTTAAGTATGTCCGCCGAAAGCTTGCGGTCCAGTGCAAGCCTCATGGTACGACTCCTGAGTTGTCAGGGTTGCGCGATTAATACACCGCACAACCGCTTTTTTTCAATTAAAGATCATGGCGCGGATTCAACCATAAATCAACCGGTCTCTCCACTCCAGCGGGCCTGAAAGGCAATTCGACTTTCTTTCCAGTACCGGCGGAATGATAAGCGGCAAGCATTATTTCCAATACCGCATCTCCATCGGCACCGGATTCGACCGGGGTTCCGCCGTTTCTGATACAATCGATAAAATTCTTCATTTCAGCGGGGTAACCGTTATTCCATAACCATTCAAAATCGGGCTCGGTCCATCCGAGAGATTCGGGGCCGCCCGTATTGGATTTATTGAAGTCTTCGGCGGGATAGCCGTCAGGAGTGAAAACTTTCAAGCCCATACCCTGCAACAAGTCACCATAGGCTACACCCTTGGTGCCGTATGCTTCGGCTGTCGAGACCATTCCGCCCTGCAAAGCCCAACTCGACTCAACATGCCCCAGGGTGCCGTCTTCAAATTCCATGGTCAAAATCACATGGTCTTCTACTTCAGCCCATTTGTGCATGAATTTTCCACAATGGCAAGTGACATATTTGACCTTTTTCTTGCCCATGAACCAGCGGCAGAACTCGATGGCATGACAGCCCATATCCATCAGGATACCGCCGCCCGCACCGTCGCGAGTCCAGAACCAGGGCGAATACGGGCCGCCGTGCTTTTCGCACTGCTTGACCATATAAACGTCGCCCAAAGCACCCGAATCGGCGATTTGCTTCATACGCTCGAACTTGGGCACGTAGCAAAGCTCCTCGGCGTAACCCACCACCAGGCCGTTCTTTTTGGCAAGGTAATTGATTTCTTCGGATTCTTCCAGCTTCAGACACATGGGTTTTTCCACGATGATATGCTTGCCGGCCTTCAAAGCCTCGATTGCAAGCGGACCGTGCATGAAGTTGGGAACCGAGACGGTTACGACATCTATATCTTTATTGCGCAGCATTCCCTTGACGCTTTTGTAGTACTTGGGAATCGGGCGCTCCTTGCGGAACTCCTTGCTGCGCTCGGGATCGATATCCGCCTGAGCGATTACTTCGCAGCCACCGATGGCTTTGAAAGAATCGTAATGAACGGTTGAAATCCAACCCGAACCGATAAAGCCTATTTTGACTGTGCGGTCAGACTTGGAGATTTTTGAAACGGTTTTTTTTACCGGAGCTTTCGGCATGGCCTTGCCTCCTAAATCTGCTAGAGCAGTTCGTCTACGTTTTCCTGAATTTTGAGAATTGCCGCCGCGATAACTTCGACACCTTCCTTGCCTGCCATCAGGTAAGGATAGTGCAGCCAGCAGGCTTCGTTATAAGCCGCATTGTGCGCCACCGGCGTGTCTGCCACATCGGCGCTGATGCCGTTGGGATAGCGTTCTTTCAAGGCCGGGAATTGCTCGACGGGCGGCGAGAATATGGGACGCTCCTGAATCGGCTCATAGAAATCGCCGTCAACCTGAATGCCTTCGGCGGACAGAGCCTCAAGGAATTTGTCGCGGTGCAGACCTTTGAATCCAGCCGGATCATACTTGAATATGTACTGGTAATGAGCGGCAACAGTTGTGCGCTCATCGGATTTGATAGTGCTGATGCCGTCTATCTGATCCAGGAGTTCCGTCAGATAAAGAGCCATCTGGTGGCGGATTTCGGTTTCTTTTTCCAAACGCGCCAACTGGCCCAGCAATACTCCGGCCTGGAAGTCCGAAATACGGTAGTTGTTGCCGAATACATAGCCATCGAAGGAGTCGTAACCATAGTCCTTGCGACCGCAATTAGTAATGGACTGCAGTTTTTCTTCGTATTCCTTATTGGAAGTCAAGACGATGCCACCTTCTCCGGCGGTCATCAATTTGGACGACTGGAATGAGAAAGAACCGAAATCTCCGATAGAACCGACACCCTGTC
The DNA here is from genome assembly GCA_964437525.1 of uncultured Myxococcales bacterium. Taxonomy (GTDB): domain Bacteria; phylum Myxococcota_A; class SURF-8; order SURF-8; family SURF-8; genus JAKQSH01. Next base: position 10,216 of record CAYTHG010000073.1, read on the forward strand.
CACGCCACTTGGAACCGTGGGCATGGGCACAGTCTTCGATCAATACCAGATCGTGTTTTTTGCAAATGTCCTTCAGACGATCCAGATCGGCGATGGAGCTTCCGAGATGAACCGGAACCACAAAGCGGGTACGATCAGTAATGGCTTCTTCGAGCTTATCGCAATCGAGCGTGTAGTTGTCGGGATTGATGTCCACGAAAACCGGCACGGCATTTACAAAAACAGCGCAACCGGCGGTAGCCAGCCATGTATATGTAGGAACGATAACCTCGTCTCCGGTTTTGACACCGGCGGCTCTTAAGGCCAGCTCCAATGTAACCGAACCGTTGGTGCAGCAGACACCGAATTTGGCGTCATGGTAGGCTGCAAATTTTTCGGCAAAGTCTTTGGCTTTGGTGTTGGGAGAGGGATAACCGCCCCAGTTGTGACTGTGCAGAACCTCAAGCAATTGCTGTTCTTCGCCCTTGTCGTAATTAGGCCATGCAGGCCACGACCCCGTAAATATCGACTGACCACCGTTAATTGCTAGCTTGGACATGCTCTCCTCCAACTTCGCACTATGATTGAAATCATACCTTGAATTTTCACACCGTATCGCAAAGAAGGCTAACCGAACACCGCATAAAAGGCAAGCAGGTAAGCATATCTTTTCTCGCGATTGAAGGGGCAAAAAAGAACAAAATTGAAAGCTTTATAAAGCTCAGTCGAAAACAATCAAAACTCATCTCTCTAAAAGCCTGAAACTGAAAATCCAGTAACAGATAATAACGTCGAGGGAATTCCAAACTGATTTCAAGCACAACAGCACCGTTGACTTAAAAGAGTGTAAAACGAAGCTGGAACTAACAAAAACTGAATAAAGATTCATCCACCCAAAATATTCGAATATCGCGGTTTCATAAAATACCGAAGTGATCGCTCCAACGCTCCGGTATCATTGCTTATTTACAGCAAGCAGAAAGCATTTATCTGCAAGATAAAAATGACGCAGACTTTGACGCAAAGCCGATTGTGGATATTTTGTAAGAGGAAGTTCTCTGGCGGTAATATAGTGGCAGATGAGATTGCACAATAATTCAGCAAAAGTCTATCCTATTGTTATCACTAGCTATTTCGAGATTGCACAGTTTATAATCAAAAAGGCTCATATGCCTGATTTGCTTGATTTTTTCGGCTTTGTCCACGGATCTTTTCCCCAAGTTATCCACAAAATTGTTGATAAGCTCAGAAACAGCCTAAAATCACTCGGAAACTTGCCGAATAAACACCGCTACAAGCCCGGAATTCGTCAACGCCGTCCTGAATTTCTCACAAAATTTGGTAATGATGTGTAGCAAAACGTAAGCGTTCAAGTCAAATCATCGGCGGGTCGAGTCACACGCAGAAAATTGTCGGCTTTGACATCTATTATGGGCAGGATTTTCTCGTGCCCGTAGTCATGGGGAGAAAGCTTGTTGCTGGCTTCGAGTTGATTGTACTCATAGCACTTGAAGGCTGCAAAGACAGTCAAAGCCAAAAGGATTGCCGATATCAGGATCAACAACCAATGGGACAAGCCATGCTTTTTGTCAGCCTTGGCATCTTTGCCGTATTCGTACCTGACATCCGGCTTTTTCAAGCTGGAAGAATCTAAAGGGGCTCCCTCATTGCCGGAAGCTTCCCCTTTTTTGGGGTCGGCAAGCAATTCGAGTTGCTCAGGCGAAAACAAATGCCGCACTTCCGGCAGGTTGCCAGCCTTTTTCCACATGGCGCGCCGGTAGCAATAAACGGAATCGTCCGCCGTCACCTTATCGTCCAGTATTAACCTGAAGAATGTTTCTTCATCAGGAACACCATATGTCTTGCCCCCTTTGTCGACTACATATATATATTCCTTAGCCATCTTAACCTCGCTGCGGCACCCAGCCGCTTATGTATTATTATTAAACATTATATGGATTATTGCAAGATTTTTGTTTGCTTTATTTACACTTGCGCTTCGAAGGCGTTTTCGGCAACAAATTCCAATGTTTGCTTGTTTATCCAAAATGAGGAATTATTTTAGATGCAAGGAGGCGCAATGCAGATCACAGCCAAAAAACTGATAACAGCTACAATCGTCGTCGTTGCAGTGCTGGCAGCCATACCTATATACAACTGGCTGAGCTTCGATCCGGACAAGCAGGCCATCAAGGAACTTCTGGAAAAGCTTGCCGATGGCGTCGGTGAACATGAGTCCGAAGATTATCTGCAATATGTGAATCTCGAAGAATTCGGCTTCAGGCTGGAATACTGGGGCAGCAAGTATGCCTACGGCAAAGGCGACAGGTCGAAGTTCCTCAAAAAAGCCGCAAGCTGGATTCCCATGCTGAAAGGCTCTACTGCCTCGCTTGTAAAAATAGATATAGAAAAAAAGAATCGCACCGCCGAAGCGAAGATCGTGGCGCGCTGGCAAAAGGCCAAGGGAGCGCGCGGAATGCTTGACGCCGCCAACATCGGCTGCAATTTCGAGCTTGCCAAGGGCGAGGATAAACGCTGGCTCTTGACAGGCGCCAGACTGTATCCGGCCAGAGAGTTGATTTTCAAGAGAAATTGAAGGCCATATCCCAAGAAAGTTGTCATTCCCGCGCAGGCGGGAATCCAGAATTTGTTGGAGTACGGCTTCCCAGCCTGCTCCAAATGTTTCCTGCTCATAACATGGTTAAAAGACAGAAATATTAAGGAAAAATAATCACTTGTCACGGCCACGCGCCCGCTTGCCCCGGATTTTTAACGTAGGGGCGCAATTTATTGCGCCCGACTGTGCTCCCGATAATAATCAGGGCAAGGGCGCGATGAATCGCGCCCCTACAATCTCTTCGTTGGAACATGGCTTCCCAGTCAACCGGAATTGTAGGTCGGATAAATTTTTTATCCGACACTAATCAGGAATTGTCGGATAACAA
>CAYTHG010000074.1:0-13119 GCA_964437525.1 uncultured Myxococcales bacterium
GTCGGAGATGCCGACGACATGCCGCAATTCTTCGTATGCTTGCGACGATTGCTTTAAAGCGAGATGGCATTTGGCCAGAGAATAGAGAATATAAGACTGTTTACGTTTGTAAAAGCGTGCGTGGCTTGGGTTTTCACGCAGGATCTTCTCCACCATACGCGCCGATTTCTCAAGACAGGCCGCAGCCAGCCCAAAGTGCAGTCGCTCATAAAGCCTGCATCCACTGCGTTCCAAAAAATGCAGCAGGTGATATTTGTCGCTTTCACACTGGCTGGAATGCATTATCACCAGTGTGTTTTTTTCTCTCGGTTCCGACGGTTCATTACGCTGAAAATACGCTCCGACGGAGGTATGTATCTGCTGTAGGGTTACAGCCGGGATGGATTCCAGTAAGGATTCCGCCAGATAGTCGTGGAAGAACGTGTATCCTTTACTTGTGCCGACCTTGCTTGCTTTCAGCCAGTGTCTTTCGATGAGTTCTTCGGCATCTTCCGTTAAATGTTTTTTGTGGCTGTATTGAGATAAAAGCGCAGAGACACTGGACTCCTTTGAGAAGACCGCCACCAGACGCAACAAGTCAAGCAGGTGCGGCTGGAGGTTCTCAAGCCTTTCGAGCACGATGGCTTTAAAATCCTGCGGCACTTTATAGTCGTGCAGTCTGTCCGATATCTTCCACTTTTTATTCTTAAGCGTGAGCCAGCCCTTGTCCTGCAAAAGATCCAAAAACATCTTCAGTGCCAAAGGATTTCCGTCGCAATCGCTGATGATCCTCTCTTCCAGATCAATCGGCAATGGGTCGGCCTGCATGTATTCTCGGGCAAGGTAAAGAATATCCCGACCCGAAATCTTTTCCAGACGCGCCTGATGAATGTTGTCGTCGGGTTTTGTTTCGATTTCCTCTCTGGATGCAACGACGATGAAAATGTGCCTGTGCTTGAGGTTATTCCTCAGTATTTCCACCAAATCGAGGGTGAACTTGTCCAGCCAATGCACGTTGTCGAGACTGATGAGCAGAGATTTTTGGGTGGATACGGTCAGGATCAATCGCAGAATTGCCGCTTTAAGGCTCTTTAACCTGTTCTTCAAATCTGGAATTCGGCCTTCTTCCAAGGGCTTGTCGGGATGCATCAGCTCCGATATACGTTTGATATCGTAGGATTTCAGACCGTAGCGGGACAAGCCTTCCAGCTTTTCCTCCACTTGGCCGTTGCTGTCGCTGGGAATTATTCCTGCAAAGTGTTTTATCACCTGTTTAAGCGGGTACAGGGTAAGCTGCTTGTATTCCGGTTTCCCTTCTATACAGAAACAATCAAACTCGGATTTGCCGAGAACCTCGTGTATTTCCAGTAGTATAGAAGTCCCGCCCATTCCGGGTTGAGCGACTATATGCAGCATCTGGCCCCAGCCTTCGCTGGCAAAACCGGCTAGACGAACCGCTTTTTGCAGAATTTCAGTCCTGCCATACAGGCGACTTTCGGCTATGCCCTCTTCCATACTCTTCAAGACAGTATCGGAAGACCTTTTTTTCTGTTCAGCTATTTGGGTTCCACATACTCCGCAAAACCGTGCTTCTTTAGGAAGCGAGCTGTTACACTTGGAACATCTAATCATGGCATTTCCCACAAATTCCAATCGCAGTCTCTATATAAACTTATATATTAAACCACATTTGGCAATTAAAGCGCGACTAAAATGAAACACTTTATGCCCTTTCGTTTTCCGCTCCAAGTTGCTATAATGAGTATCTATATTTTTGCAGCCCTCTAACTTAGGTTAAGGTATAATTTCTCAATAAGTCCGGGCAAAGCCATGAACCGTCATTCTGAGCACAGCGAAGAATCTGTTATCTTCAACCCCTTGGAGATCCTTCACTTCGTTCAGGATGACAATCTACCGAGACTTATTGAGAAGTTGCGTCAAGGTCTGTAAACGTGGCGGAAACACTTTAAAAAAGCGGATCGGTATTTTGCGACTAGTCAGAAACACTCGAAATGTATTGAGGAAAAACAGCGGCCCGCAGGCCTGGCTAATAAAAAATCGCTTTGCGATAAGCGCCGCCCTGCTTTTTCTGGTGATATTGATTATCTGGCCCGATGGTGAGGAAGATGCCGACGTGGAATCTCCGGCCATAGAAGAGGCACAGAAAACCGAAGAAAACGCCGCCGTGCCTGATAAAAACAGCCCGGCTGCAAAGGACTCGGAAAAGAGCGAAGAGCCGGAAAAAGACGATGAAGTGGAAGTCGCCAGAGACGGCGAAAACGATTCCGGCTGCGCTAAGGATTCAGATGCGAACGAGCAAGCCAGAGACAAATCCAAAAACAGCCAAGACAACAAAGAAGTCATCAAGCTGGGACTGGAAGGCGACGAGGACTACTACGGCCCCGAATTGCCGGGAGCGCCACTGGGTGACAGCAAGGAAGATCAAGAAGCACCGAAGCCTTTGGAGCGTGATGTCAAAGGCGAAATCATGCCAGGCGAGAGCCTCTCGGGCGCTTTGGGGCGCTTTGATATTTCCGTTCAGATGGCAATCGATATCGGCAACGCCTTAAAAGACATCTTCGACATTCGCCACATGAAACCCGGCAACCAGTTCGAGGTAAAATTCGACAAACTGGGACAAATGACTTCTTTCACGCTCAACTATTCCCTGCTGACTTCCTACTACGTCAGGCGTGAAGGCGAAGAGTTGCGCGGTTATCAGGTCGAAGGCGAGACGAATATGTACGTCGAGCAAATCGCCGGGATAATAGAGAGCAACTTATCTGAATCTTTGTGGAAGTTGGGAGAATCCGACCAGCTTACTTCCAAAATATCCGAAGTTTTCGCCTGGGACATCGACTTTTATTCCGACTGCCGCAAGGGCGACCAGTGGCGCGTTATGATAGAAAAGCATTACTTCAAAGGACGCTTCCTGCGCTACGGCTCCATTCTGGCAGCGCACTATCACGGCGAAGTGGCTGGTGATCGCTACGTTTATTTCTTTGAGTCGGGAGACGACAAAGTCTCGGATTATTTCGATGAAGACGGCAATTCCATCAGGCGCAGCTTCATGCGCGCCCCGCTCGACACCACCAGGGTAACTTCCAAGTTCGGCTTCAGAATGCATCCGACCCTGCACAAAAGGAAAAAGCATAACGGAATAGATTACGGTGCCGCCAGAGGCACGCCCGTCTGGGCCGTGGCTGACGGCAAAGTGACGGGTGCCGGATGGATGGGCGCCTGCGGCAAGGGTGTCAAGCTCAGGCATTCGGGCGGATATGAAACGATATACTGCCACTTGAGCCGCTTCTATGTCGCATCGGGCCAGAAGGTCAAGCAGAAGCGCATGATAGGCCGCGTCGGAAACACCGGCCGCAGCACCGGACCGCATTTGCATTTCGGCGTCAAATACAAGGGCCAGTGGATCAACCCCTTGAAAATCAAGTACACGCCGGGCAAGCCGCTTGCAAAGCAATACCGCGACCGCTACAAAGAAGCCCGTCAACTTTTGACAGGCAAACTGAAGGACATCCCACTGCCGCTTTTCCACGGCCCCGAAGTGGCCGACAACTGGGTCGATCCGACCTGCAACGAGCGCAACACCAAGACCGTCAAAAACAAGAAAAAAAGCAACGGGAAAACCAAGAAAAACAAAAAGAAAAACCGTTGGAAAAAAAATCCTCCCAAGGGCTATCAACCGCGCCCTCCGGGAATAAAACGGGTAAGCGAATAGATTTGCTAATATGAACAAAAAAACAAGAAAATCCGTGAAGAAACGGGACTCGAAAACCGACAACACAAGTAAAACCGCCGCTGAAAGCAAGAACGGCAGCGCAACAAAGACCGTAGCAGCCAGCAAAAACGGCAAAGCGAAGAAGGTCGGCAGCGTGAAGAAAAAAAGCAAAATCGAGGCTGTGGAAACACGCACTCATTGGATGAGGCGCGAATTCGGCGGACTTTCGCTTTTGATCGTGTCCTTGATTATCCTGATTTCCCTTTTCACCTATTCGCCCAAAGATCCGTCTTTAAACTCCACCGGCAGCGGCGCAGTCTCCAACCTGATCGGACGCGGCGGAGCATTTTTAGCTGACTTTTCATTGAACGGCTTCGGTTACTCGGCCTACCTGTTCGGAATCCTGATCGGCGTTACCGGCATCATGTTGCTTGTCAGACAATCGCTGGCTGTCAGAATAAAAGAAAGCGCCGGCTACCTTTTACTGCTGCTGTTTACAAGCGTTCTTCTGGCATTGCTGCTGGAGCAGAACAGCTCAAGCTACCCGCCCGGCGGACTTGTCGGAGGCTGGCTGTCCCATGCGATTTCTCCGGTTCTGGGCAAAATCGGCCTTGGATTGATCTGCTTTTTAGGTTGGCTTTATGCGTTAGCACTAGCCACCAACCAATCGCCGGTGGCGTTTTTTGTGCTTTTGTCCAAGCACATCGCCAAAGCATCCAAACAGCTTTACATCTTGACTCTGAAGGCTCTGGTGCTTTCGGGCAAGGCTTTCGCCCGCGCGTTTGCCGCTTTGGGTTCCAGCATTAAGGCTTTGCTGGCAAAACGCTCCGAGAAAAAAGCCCTCAAGCAGGCAGAGCGGGAACAGCAGGCAAAAGAAGAAGAAGCCAATGCCGCGCCTGCCATCAACAAGCCCATGTCCGAGACAGAAAAAGAAACTGTAGAAGAACTGCCCGAGGCCAAATCCGGAGAGGCTGTTGTTACCATACGCCGCAAGGTCGTGGTCGAAGAGCCTAAAGAAGAAGAGAATAAACAAGAAAAAGAAAAGCCTGAGGATGTTCTACCTATTGTAAACGGCATAGATAAAAGCTCTCAAGCAACTGACGTTTCTTCCGATGAAATCGCTCAAAACGACGAAGATGAAGATCCCGATGCCGAGGCGCAGATCGTTGACAGTCGTGCGCCGCGCGTCAATCCCGACGATTTAGGAGACGAAGCCTTAGAGGAAGTGGAAGAGGAATACGCCTACGAGCTTCCTCCCCTGCGCCTTTTAGATTTCAAACATGACGGCGATCAGGAAATAGACCGCGAACAGTTGTTCTCCAACGCCCGCAAGCTGGAAGAAACTCTGCTCGATTACGGCATACACGGCAAGGTCAAGGAAATCCATCCCGGCCCGGTCGTCACCATGTACGAGTTCGCCCCGGCCCGTGGCACCAAGCTTTCTCGCATCGCCAACTTGGAAGACGACCTTGCCATGGCACTGGCGGCCTTCAAGGTCCGCATAGTCGCGCCCATCCCCGGAAAATCAGTGGTCGGCATAGAGGTGCCTTCGCAGAACCGCGAGACGGTTTACTTCAAAGAAATCGTCGGGCACAAGAAATTCTACGATTCAAAAAATAAGCTGACGATCGCTTTAGGCAAGGACATCTTCGGTTACCCGGTTGTAGCCAATCTACAAAAAATGCCGCATCTTCTGATCGCGGGAGCAACCGGTTCCGGTAAATCGGTCGGCGTCAACACCATGATTTTATCCATACTCTTTAGATGTTCACCGGAGGAAGTCAAGTTCATCCTGGTGGACCCGAAGCGACTGGAGTTCAATTTTTACGAAGGTATACCTCATCTACTGCTGCCTGTTGTAACCGACCCCAAGCAGGCCTCCTTAGCTCTGGGCTGGGTAGTGCATGAGATGGACACACGTTACCAGCAGCTTTCCGAATGGGGTGCCAAAAACATTGACAGCTATAACAATCTCGTCTCGCGCTTAGAAGATGCCCGCGAGCGCAAGGGCGGCGATATCCAACAGGTCATAGAAGAATTCAGCCTCAAGGAAGGCGGCGACGGAAAGAAGCTAGCCAAGCTTTTACGCGCCAATCCCGTACCCAAGCGTATGCCCTTTATCGTGGTGGTGATAGACGAATTGGCCGACTTGATGATGGTGGCCGGAAAAGAAGTGGAGCTTTCCATTGCCAGGCTTGCCCAGCTTGCCAGAGCTTCGGGAATCCATCTGATCGTGGCGACACAGAGACCTTCGACGGATGTTTTAACAGGACTCATCAAGAACAACTTCCCGGCCCGTATTTCCTTCCGAGTCAGTCAAAAGGTGGACTCGCGCACCATTCTGGATCAGAACGGTGCCGAAGCGCTTTTGGGCATGGGCGATATGCTGTTTGCTCCGGGCACCGGAGAGTTGAAACGAATTCACGGCGCATTCATCACCGAAGAAGAGACCTCGCGTATAGTCGAATTCATCAAGCGCCAGCGCCGCTTCTCGTACCAGACGGACATTCTGGATAAAATCGAAAAAGAAGCCGAGATCAAAAAGCAGGTCAGCGAAGAATACGACTCCGAATACGACAAGGCGGTCGAGATCGTCTGCAGTTCGGGCAAAGCTTCGATTTCATTGCTTCAGCGTAAACTCAAAATCGGTTACAACCGCTCGGCTCGAATCATAGAAAAAATGGAAGAAGACGGACTGGTCGGACCTTCCGACGGTGTGCGCGGACGCCAGGTCTACGCCAGGCCGATACCGAAAGACTGATTGCAAATCCGGTCGATATTCGCTGTAATAAAGCTTAAGGAACGATCTTATGGAAGCTATCTGGGAAATCGCTGCACTGGAATTTTGGGGAGTACCTCTGCACAGTTATCTGGCGGCTTTTCTGGCCATACTCTTTGGTTTTGTCGGCAAGCGCGTCATTCTGTTTATCCTCAATCGCCTTATCAAATCCCGCAGAACAAAAGCCGGAAGACTGGATTTCGTCGTTATCAAGGCCATCGGAACGCCTTTAGGCTGGCTTCTGCCCTTGGCTGGTTTTTATGTGGCTACCATACTTTTACCAGTCGGCACCCATATCATTGAGGTCCGGCAGATCATAGACGGCCTGCTCAGAAGCGCCTCGCTGGTCATCACCATCTGGCTTCTGGTGCGCATTATGGACGGCGTTTTCGATTGGTGGGAACATCGTTTAGACGAAGACGACAAGAAAATGAAAGGACAGATGATTCCTGTCCTGCGCTCATCGTCGAGGCTATTTCTAATCCTTATTGGTTTTATCCTTGTATTGCAGAACCTCGGTTATTCGGTATCGAGCCTCTTGGCTGGTGTCGGCTTGGGAGGTGCTGCACTGGCTTTGGCCTCTAAAGACATGGTGGCCAATATTTTCGGCTCGGTGGTGATCTTCTTCGACAAGCCTTTTACCGTCGGCGACTGGATAGATACCGGCGGCGTTGAGGGAACAGTAGAAGAAATCGGCATTCGCACCACCAAGGTGCGCACCTTTGCAAACAGCCTCGTAACGGTGCCAAATGCGATTTTCACCAACACCTCGATCAACAACTGGTCGCGCATGAGAAAACGCCGCATCAAAATGAATGTCGGCCTGACCTACAGTACCCACCCCGACAAAATGGAAAAGGCGGTCGAAGCCATACGCGAGATCATCCGCAAGGATGAAAAGATCCACAACGACTTCTTCCTGGTCAATTTCGACAACTTCGGGCCTTTCAGTCTCGATGTCTTTATCTACTGCTTTACCGTCACAACCAACTGGGCCGAGTTCTTGCAGGTCAAGCAGGATTTCCAATTGAAGATCATGCGGGCCGTGCATGAATTGGGATTGTCGTTCGCCTTCCCGACTCAAAGCCTGCACATAGAAAGTATACCGGGCGAGCCGCAGGCCATGAACGACGAAAGACCGCTCTAGGGAAGGAAATCGTGATGAGCGAAAAAAAAGCTAAATCACCCGGCAGGATACCCATCAGCACCAAAAAGGGCGACAAAGGCATGACCGGCCTTTTGTGGGGCGGCAGAGTGCCAAAAGATCATTTTCGTCCCGAAACATACGGCCTGGTGGAAGAAGCCGTCGCCACTATCGGGCTGGCTCGCGTGGCTGCAAAAAAAGAACTTACCGGCAAAACGCTTTTGGAAATCCAGAAACACCTTTTCATCGCCGGTGCTGAATTGGCCTGCAAACTTGAAAACGTCGGAAAGCTTTCAAAGCGAATTGGCCCGCAGCACCTTGAATGGCTTGAGGACGTGCAGCAGAAAATTTACGGAGACTTCGAGTTCCCGTCACAGTTCATAATCCCCGGCGCAAGCGAAATCGGAGCCCGTCTGGACCTGGCGCGAACGGTAGTGCGCCGCGCCGAGCGAAATATCGTCGGGCTTCAAAGACGCGCTAAAATAGAAAACGAACACATATTGTCTTATTTCAATCGACTTTCCGACCTGCTGTGGATGCTTGAAAGAATTGAAGAAGGCCAAGGAGACAGCCTTGAATAGAATACCCATGGGCAAAAAAAAAGCGGCTGCGAAAACAGCTAACTTCGAGCGTTTGAGCGAGAAATGGCAAAAACGCGCTAAAGTCAGCGAGCCGCTTGCAAATCACACTACTTTCAAGCTGGGCGGTCCGGCGCGGATGTTGATAGAGATAGACAACACGGAAGATCTTCAACAACTGGTACGCGAATTGACGCTTTTCAGACTGCCCTGGCGCTTGATGGGCTGCGGTTCCAACCTGCTTATCGCAGACGAAGGTCTGGCCGAGGTCGTGGTGGTCTTCAAATGCCCCGCCGACGCTATCCGAATCGAGGGAGAGGAAGTCGTCGTTCCGGCAGGCGTCATACTTTCGGATCTGGTAGAGTTCGCCAAAGAAAACGAGCTGTCGGGTATAGAGTTCGCCGCCGGTATCCCCGGCACAGTGGGCGGAGCGATCTTCGGAAACGCCGGAGCCTTTGGAAGATCCATCAGCGAAACTCTCTCAGAAGCGTCCGTGCTGTCGCGCAACGCTTCTGTCTACAAAGCCAAATGCTTCGAGTTGGATTTCAAATACCGCCGCAGTTGTCTTTATGAAACCAAAGACATCGTCTTAGAAGCCCGTTTCCGCCTCGAAAAATCCACCAAAGGCGAAATCGAGAAGAAAATCAGTGAAATCATGGAAATCCGCCGTGAAAAACACCCGAACTGGTGCGAAACACCCTGCGCCGGGTCGTTTTTCCAGAATATAGATCCACCCGAAGGTGAGGATAAACGGCAAGCTGCGGGTTATCTTCTGGAGCAGGCCGGAGCCAAAGACATCAAGGTCGGACAAGCCAGGGTATACGAAAAACACGCCAACATTCTGACCGCCCCTGAAGGTTCCAGTACCACCGACGTAATAGAGTTGGCCCAGCAGTTACGCAAAGCCGTCAAAGAGAAATTCGAGATAGAATTGATGCGTGAAGTTCAAATCTGGCCCGAGGATCTGGGCAAGGATTTACCGAAATACAAGTGATATCTAGTTTTTAGTCCGGCAAGGTAGTCTAGGCTGGCTTCTAACGTGACTCCAACTGCAAGCCCAAGGCTGCGGCCATGCGGGTCATTTCGTTTGCAAACGAAGCGACCGCTGCGATTTCGAATATCTGGCGGTCGTTGAAATGTTCTTTCAAGCGCTCGACTTCGCGGTCGGTGATGGCATAGGGCTGATTGGTAATCTTTTCGGCATATCCCAAAGCGGCTTTGGTAGCAACATCCAGCCCCGAATTTCTGAAATCGCAGCCTAAAGTGACATTGATTTCCTCCGGGCTGGCTCCGTCCTGCCGCAAAAGCATTTGATTCCAGAAATAAGCGTATTGACACTGATTCAATGAACCAACCAAGCTCATTATCATTAATTTCATACGCTTGCTTATATCGCTGTCGTCTGCCATGACAGTGCTGAACTTGTCCCAATAAACCCTGTAATACTCAGGCCATGTCGCATATACCTTGCCGATGTTGGGAACAACTCCGAACCGCTTCTTGGCCTTTTTCAATGAGGCTCTAAGATCTTCAGGAATGGCTTCGTTATCCAGCAAATTAATTCGCGACATGCGATAAACCTCTTTACTTCAGATAATTTCTTCTCATATACGCAAAACTGCCTCGCGCATATCCCCGGGAATAATTATTTAAAGATTCATTTTTTATTTAATCGAAAACTACTCCCGGGACTACCCATCCCAGTCAATAATGATTTTCCACAATTTGAGACCGGGGGTCAAGGACAATCGATATTGTAATTGAAATAATTCAGGAAAATTAACACTCTGAAGGTTTTTTCAAACCCCGATCCAACATTGCAGAATTAAAAATACCTGCCTGCAATCGGTATATTGCACCGATTACAGACAGGTATGAGATGTTTTCGATTTAAAGCTAATTCTTATTCGTTGAAATCGAAATCAACCATGGAGTTATCTTCATCAATGATGAACTCCGCCGTTCCGTATATACGCGACATGTAGTGATGAATGAAGAAGCGAGTCGAAGCCAGTTTGTTGTGGTAGAATTTAGATTCGTCGCTTTCTTTCAAGTGAGCGCTCAAGGCCTGCCTGTCGCCTGCGTCCACTCCGGCTTTCTTAAGTCTCTCATCCAGTGTGCGCTGCGCCACCAAAGCCTGTTTCATCAGTTCGCCGCCCACAACAACATCGCCCATCAACTCCAAAAACGACACGGCCCGCGCGAAAGTCTCGTAATATCTTCCGGCCTTGCTCCACTCGAACATCACCCCGGCGATCTCGGACAGCTTAGCAACCGCCTTCAGGAATTTCTCACCCATATCGTGCAGACTGTCCATGCCGGAGGCTTCCTTGCCTAAACCCTCCAATAGCTGCATGTATTCAGCAAAGACCTTGCCACCCTTCATGGGCAGCTTGCGCCCTAAGAGGTCGAGTGCCTGAATGCCGTTGGTGCCCTCGTAAATGGCACCGATGCGGGCGTCTCGGTTCTGTTGCTCGACCGGGTAATCCTTGGTGTAGCCATAACCTCCGTAAACCTGAATTCCAAGCGAGGTCATCTGGTAGCCCTGGTCCGTGCTGTAGGCTTTGCAGATGGGTGTCAAGAGTTCCACAAAAGCCTGCCCGCGAGCGCGCTCTTCTTCTGTGGGAGCTTTCTTGGACATGTCGTTATAGTAAGCCGTGCTTACCAAAAGCGAGCGCACGCCTTCTGCCACGGATTTCATGGTCAAAAGCATACGACGCACGTCGGGATGCTCGACAATGGACACCTTGGGGCCGCGCGGGTCGCTCATGGAGTTGCCCTGTATGCGTTCGCGGGCGTATGTCAAAGAATTCTGATAAGAAGCGTTTGCCAGCGCACCGCCCTGTATTCCGACATGCACGCGGGCTTCGTTCATCATCTGGAACATCAGCCGCATACCCTGCATTTCCTCTCCTACCAACCAACCTCTACATTGACCTTTTTCTCCAAATGCAAGCTGCACCGTGGGCGAACCGGAGATACCCATTTTGTGTTCGACCGCCACCGGCACGACATCGTTGAATTCTCCCAACTGGCCGTTTTCGTCATAGCGGACTTTGGGAACCAGGAAGAGCGAAAGCCCTTTGGTACCTTCCGGGGTGCCGGGGGTGCGGGCTAAAACGAGATGAATAATATTTTCAGTCAATTCGTGATCGCCTGAAGATATAAAGACCTTGCTTCCATCCACAAGGTAGAAGTCCTCACCATCGACTTTCTTGGCGCGGGCCTTGGATGCACCGACATCGGAACCTGCCACGGATTCCGTCATAACCATCGAGCCTGCCCACTCGCCCGAATAAAGCTTGGGTAAAACCACCTTCTTGATTGCTTCGTTACAATTGGCTTCTATCAAATGAGCCGCCCCCACAGTCAGAATCGGTCCCAACTCAAAAGCGACGTTTGCGCCTGTAAACACTTCACAGATAACGGTTTCCAAAGAAAGCGGCAGTCCCTGCCCGCCGTACTCCATATCGCCAGCCATTGCCAACCAGCCGGATTCCGCCATCTGGTCATATGCCGGTTTGTGGGAAGGCGGCACCAGTACCTTGCCGTTTTCAAGCTTGCAGCCTATTTCATCACCATCCTTGTTAACCGGAGCCAGTACATCCTTGGCAAATTTGATGGCCTCAGAAAGAATCATATCGAAATCTTCCTGAGAGAAATCGCTGTAACCCTCCCATTGACACAAGTCCTGAACGCGAAGCTGTTCGAACAACAGGAATCTGAGATCACGATCATCAACAGTAAAGTCAGTAGCGGACATTTAGCCACTCCTTTCTGAAAGAGGTCTTTTGTACTACTTAATTATTTCAAGGGGATGAATGATTAATCATTCACGGAATAATTATTTTTAACACGGACTCTTTTCTTTGGCAAGTTTGTCACCGGAGAATTGAGGCAGGATTTGCCCCATCCCAAGCGGGCAGCGGGTAGATCGGATAAATTCTTTATCCGACACAAACCGGAATTGTCGGGTAACAAGTTTCCGATGGAGCATGTCTCCGCCATGCTCCTAAACGTTTCTGCTTTAACCCCCTGATGTTTAATACAAAATATGTGGAGCCGGTCAGGAGACCCGCTCCAACGAAGAGATTTGCCCCATCCCAAGCGGGTAGGTCAGATAAATTCTTATCCGACACGAACCGGAATTGTCGGGTAACAAGTTTCCGATGGAGCATGTCTCCGCCATGCTCCTAAACGTTTCTGCTTTAACCCCCTGATGTTTAATACAAAATATGTGGAGCCGGTCAGGAGACCCGCTCCAACAAAAGAGCAGTGCTTCCCAGTCTGCTCCAACTCAAAAGACGTTGATACTCCACTGTCATCCTGAGCGTAGCGAAGGATCTGTTTATATTGCAAAAGATTCTTCGCCTGCGCGGGAATGACGACATTCTGTCTTCCTGTTGGAGCAGATGGGTAGGTCAGCTAGGTAGGATGGGCAATTGCTTTGCCCATCTTTTTGTTACGGCGTGATTCGGCAATGATGGGCATGACAAATGCCCATCCTACCCGCTCCGGCGAAAGGCTGCTTGATCCGGGGCCCAGTGCTTCAATCCATTTTGTCGATATCGTTTTGGATGTTTTGCACGGCTTTAAAATACGGATGCTCCGGCGGGAGGATTTCCGTATAGATTTCCAAGGCTCTATCAAGATGCTTTTGCGCCAGATGCTTGTCTTTTAAATTTGTATAAGCACTTGCCAAGTTGGAATTTCCTCTTCCCTCGCCAGCGATATCACCGATTTGTTGTGCAATCTTGAGGCGCTTTTCATAGAATTCGATGGCCTTCTTGAATTGCCCGAGGCTTAAGTATGCATTGCCCAGGTTGCCGTATGTCATTCCCTCACCAGCGATATCGCCGGTTTGCTTGCAGATTTCCAGATCCTTTTCATAGAATTCGATGGCCTT